>JASHYG010000081.1 GCA_030043215.1 Gammaproteobacteria bacterium | reverse complement strand
CGCTTGTCGTACCAGCTGATCCCCGGCCCCAAGCTCAGCACCGAGTTGTAGTAGATGTCGTCGCTGTCGGCCCGCACCACCCCGAGCAGCAGCGAGGAGCCCTGCTGGTGCGCGTCCTTGTAGATCCCGAGCAGATAGCTCGTCAGGTTGTTGGCGAGATCCGGTGGAGCGGCCTCCGGCCACACGATCAGCGGCGTCCCGAGCACGCTCAGCGTCAACTTACGATAGAGCTCGAGCGTCCGGTCGCGATTGCTCTGCTGCCATTTTTGATCCTCCGGAACGGATCCTTGCACGATCGCCACGCCGACCGGCTTGCCCGCGGGGTGTGTCCAGTCGACGGCGCGCAGCGGCGCGGCGGCAAGCCACGGGAGGACGAGGACGATCCCGGCGATCGCTCGCTCCCGCCAGCTCCCCCAGACGAGCGTCACGAGCGCTCCGGCCCCGACGAGCAGCAGCGCCGTCACGCCGTACAGGCCGAGCAGCGGCGCGAATGCCTGGGCGAGCCAGGTATCGGTCTGGGAGTACCCGAGCGACAGCCACGCGAAGCCGGTGAGGAACCAGCCGCGCCACCATTCGACGAGCAGCCAGGCCGCGGGAATGCCGGCCATCCAGCGCCGTGCTCCGGAGGACGGGAGCCATCGGGCGACGATGTAGCCGGTGAGCGCGCCGTACGCGGCCATGATGCCGACGAGCCCACCCCAGACGAGGAGCGCCATCCAGACCGGCGCATCGCCCCGGTGCAGGCCGATGAACACCCAGTAAGTGCCGGCGATGAAGGTGCCCACGGCGTACCAGCAGCCGCTCCAGGCGGCTTCGCGAGGTGTCGTCCGCTGCCAGAGCGCGATCAGCGCGGCGGGCGAGATCAGGGCGGCGGGCCACCACTCGAGAGGCGCGAACGCCGTGACGAGCAATGCCCCCGCCGCGGCGGCGAGCCAGTATCGGGCGCGGGATATCACGCGTCTCCGCCCGCAGAGCGCTCTTCCGGGGGAATCACGTCGTGTGCGCTGACCACACGCAGAGTGTCGATGCGGCGCCGGTCGGCTCGCACGACCTGGAACTCGAGTCCGTCGATGGCGAGGGTCTCCCCGCGCCGCGGCAGCCGGCCGAGGCGGCTCATGATGAGTCCGGCCACGGTGTCGAAGCCGTCTCCCGCGAGACGCGTGCCGAAGTACTCGTTGAATTCTCCGAGCCGCGTCACTCCGCGCACCGAGAACTGCCGCGCGCCCTCCTTGCGAATGTTGCGGTCGTCCTCCACGTCGAACTCGTCGTCGATCTCCCCGACGATCTGCTCGATCACGTCCTCGATGGTGACGAGCCCGGACACGCCGCTGTACTCGTCCACGACGATCGCCATGTGGTTGCGGTTGTGCCGGAATTCCTTGAGCAGCACATTGAGCCGCTTCGATTCCGGCACGAAGACCGCCGGCCGCATGTACTCGCGGATGTCGAAGCGCTCCTTGTGGTCCACGGTCGTGAGGCGCAGCAGGTCCTTCGCGAGCAGGATGCCGACGATGTCGTCGCGATCCTCGTCCATCACCGGAAACCGCGAATGGCCTGACTCGACGATGCTGGACAGGATGCGCGCCGGCGGATCGTCGCGCCGCACGAACACCATCTGCGCGCGCGGCACCATGATCTGGCGGACCTGCAGGTCCGCGACCTCGAGCACACTCTCGAGCATGACGAGGGCGTCGGTGTCGATGAGACCGCGATCGTGCGCCTCGCGCAGCAGCTCGACCAGCTCTCCCCGATCCTGCGGCTCGCCCGAGAACTGCTTGAGCGTGCGCCGCAGCCACCGTCCGGTGTTGCCTTCCCTCGAGGACACTCAGGCGCTCCGATAAGGGTTGGCGAACCCGAGCCTTCGGAGCACGGCGATCTCGCGGCGCTCCATGCGCTGCGCCTCCTCGGGCCGCTCGTGATCGTAGCCGGCGAGATGCAGCGCCCCGTGCACGACGAGGTGCGCCCAGTGCGCGCGCAGGGTCTTGCGCTGCCTGCGCGCCTCGTCCCGCACGACCGGCGAGCAGATGACCAGATCCCCGAGGGGGGGCTGCGTGGACGGAGCGCCGGCCGGCCAGGCGGCCGGATCGACACCAAACGACAGGACGTTCGTCGGCCGGTCGCGGCCGCGGTAACGCGCATTGAGCCTGCGGCTCTCGCTCGCGCCCACGATGCGCACGGCGAGCTCGCGGCCCCGCGCACGCCGCCCGAGAGCGGCGCTCGCCCAGACGCCGATTTCCGCGGCGCTCGGGCATCGGCCGCGGCCGCGGTGCAGCACCTCCACCCGCAGACTAGCGCGCGTCATGGCCGCTCGCTCTGCGCCTCGTAGGCGAGCACGATGCGCTGCACGAGGGGGTGGCGCACCACGTCCTTCGCATCGAAGAACGTGAAGGCGACCCCTTCGACGCCACTCAGCACCTCGATGACGTGCTTGAGCCCCGAGAGCTTCCCCGACGGCAGATCCGTCTGGGTGACGTCGCCCGTCACGACCGTCTTGGAGCCGAAGCCGA
>JASHYG010000080.1 GCA_030043215.1 Gammaproteobacteria bacterium | reverse complement strand
TGGGCGCGCTTGCGGATGACCGTGAGGATCTTCTGCTGCAGATCGAGCGAGAGATAGGCGTCGTCCTCGAAGACGCGGAGCTTGCGCTCGGTCTTGAGGCTCACGCGGCTCGCGGTGGCATTGGCGACGCACCCGGTGGCAAACCGAATCCGGGCGTTCGCGATGTCGATCTCGTCGGAGAACACGGGCGTGCCGATGGCGTCGATCGACTCGATCGGCGCGCCCACGATCGTCTGGATGATGTCGATGTCATGGATCATCAGGTCGAGGACGACGTTCACATCGGTGCCCCGCTCGCGGTAGGGCGCGAGGCGATGGCACTCGATGAATCGCGGCGCCTCGAGGTACGGCTCGGCTCCGAGGATCGCCGCGTTGAACCGCTCCAGATGCCCGACCTGCAGCACGCGCCGGCGCTCCCGGGCGAGGCGGATGAGCTCGCGCGCCTCCTCCAGCGTCTCCGTGATCGGCTTCTCCACGAGCACGTGCGCGCCCCCCTCCAGGAAATCGCGCGCGATGGCGAAATGCGCCGGCGTAGGCGTGACGACGCTCACGGCGTCCACCTCGCCGATGAGCGCATGGTGGTCCGCCAAGGAGCGCGTCCCGAGCTCGGCCGTGGCCCGGTCACGCGCCTCCGGGCTCGGATCGACGACGGCGACCAGCTCGCAACCCCCGATCTGGGCGTACTTTTGCGCGTGGAAACGGCCGAGATACCCGACCCCGATGACCGCGGCTCTGATTTTTTCCATGGCGGCGGCTATTATGCCTCCCCTGGAGCGTTCGCCCCGCACATGAGCCCTTCCCCCCCGCCACGTGATTCCTGGAGCCTGCCGGCCACGGTCCGCCGGGAGCTGGTCGTCCTTGCCGTGGCTCTCGGGTTCGGGGTACTCGCCGTGCCCCCGCTCCTGTGGCTCGCCGGCTCCCGCGGCCTCGGCCCGTACGCAGGCGGGGGGATGGGTGCCCTGGTCGGGAGCTTCTTTCGCGGGCTCGCAAGCGCCTCGCTCGCGTTCTGGGTCGTCGCGCTGGCCCCGTACCTCATCACGCTCGTGGTCCGTGCCCTCGTGGGCATCGCCCGGGGTTTCCCGGCCGCGGATTGAACTTGCCGCATTAAGTCATATCTGATGGAGAGCACCGCCATTTCACCCGCGATCGATACGCAGAAGCTCGACCTCGCTGCAGCGCAAGTCTCGAGCCCCTCCGTACGCCGGTACGAACTCTCTTGCTACGGGCATCGCATCCACTCTAGCCTTGTGTCCAAACCCTCTTGAAGCAGCGAGCTCCACGATGACGTTTCGCCCCCTGCGCCGCTCGAGCGGCTGGTTCGCCACCTGTCTCGCCTTCGCCCTGACGCTTGCGCTCTCGAGCGCCGCAAGGGCGCCGGCGGCCGGCAACTCCATCATCCCCCCGGGGGCTCTCGCGCCCACCGAGCGGCAGCGCATGGTGGCGCGCCGGGTCGGCTCGATCCTGGAGGAGAACCACTACAGCCGCCAGGCGATCGACCGCGACATGTCCTCGCGGGTCTACGACCGCTACCTCGAGTTCCTCGACGGCCAGCACAGCTACTTCCTCGCGAGCGACATCGCCGAGTTCGAGAAATGGCGCTACAGCTTCGATGAGATGATCCATACCGGCAACATCGACCCGGCGTACGCGATCTTCGCGCGCTACGAGCAGCGCGATCGCGAGCGCATGCACTATGCGCTCGCCATGCTCGACACGCAGCCCGACTGGACGCGCGATGAGACCTTCCAGTTCGACCGGACACACGCCTCCTGGCCGGCGAGCATGGCGGGGATGAACGACATCTGGCGCAAGCGCGTCAAGAACGACGAGCTCTCCCTCATGCTCACCGGCAAGACCTGGCCGCAAGCGGTCGACATGCTGCGCAAGCGCTACCAGCATGTACTGAAGGGCATCGACCAGATCAGCGCGGAGGACGTGTTCGCCGAGCTGATGAACTCCTACGCCCGCACCTTCGACCCGCACTCGACGTACTTCTCGCCGCGGGACTCGGAGGAGTACGGCATCCAGATGAGTCTCAACTACGAGGGGATCGGCGCCTCGCTCGAGCCGGTCGACGACTATGTCACCGTCGTGAACGTCATCCCGGGAGGCCCCGCCGCGATCGCCGGAACGCTCAAGGCGAACGATCGCATCACCGGGGTGGGACAGGGACCGGAAGGAGCGGTCACCGACGTGATCGGATGGCGGCTCGACGATGTGGTCCAGCTCATCCGCGGCAAGGCCGGCACGACCGTGAGGCTCCAGGTTCTGCCCGCCGGCGCGACACCCGGCTCGCCGCAGAAGGTGCTCCAGTTCGTCCGCAACAAGGTCTCCCTGGACAATGGCGCGAAATCCGAATTGCGCACCGTCACGCGCGGCGGCCGCATGCTCAAGATCGGGGTGATCAGCATCCCGGAGTTCTATGAGGACGTCGCCGCGCAGAACGCCGGCGATCCGAACTATCGCAGCGTCACCCGCGATGTGCGCCGGCTGATCGACCAGCTCAAGTCGCAAGGCATCGACGGACTGGTGCTCGATCTGCGGGAGAACGGCGGCGGCTACCTCCCCGAGGCCACGGCGCTCACCGGACTGTTCATCGACAAGGGGCCGGTGGTGCAGCTCAAGGACACCACGGGACACCTGGAGGTGCTCCCCGATCCGGACAAGGGGGTCGACTACACCGGTCCGCTCGCGGTGCTCGTCGATCGGTACAGCGCCTCCGCGTCCGAGATCTTCGCGGCCGCGATCCAGGACTATCACCGCGGCGTCATCGTCGGGCAGCGCACCTTCGGCAAGGGCACCGTACAGAACCTCGTGCCGCTCGACCGCTGGTCGCAGAAGCCGGTCAACGGCCAGCTGACCGTCACGATCGGAAAGTTCTACCGCATCACCGGTGAGAGCACCCAGCGCCTCGGTGTCCAGCCGGATGTGCCGCTCCCCTCGCCGATCGACATGAGCGAGGTGGGCGAGACCTCGCTCGAGGATGCTCTGCCCTGGGATCGCATCGCTCCCGCTGACTTCACGCCCTGGCAGACCGAGCAGGGGCCAGCCGTCGCGTACCCGGCCCTCGCGCTCGCGGAAGACGAGCGCGCCGAGCACGACCCGGACTTCCGCTGGCTGGTTCAGGAGGTCGCGGCGAGCGAGGATCTGCACGGCGAGACGACCGTCTCACTCAACTTGAAGACCCGCCAGGACGAGCGCGCTCAGGATGAGCAGGACGAGCTCGCGCGCGAGAACCTGCTGAAACGCACGGCGAAGGGCCTGCCGCCGCGCAAGTCCTCCGATGCGAGCGATGACAAGTCCGCCGACGAGACCAATAATTCGGCGGTGGCGTCCGACATCGTGCTCGCGCAGTGCACGCAGGTGGTCGGCGACATGATCACGGGCGTGCTCCCCGAGACACCCGTAGCCACGCCGGAGCATCAGACCGCGCGGCGCGACGATCCGGTTCCGGCCGCCCCCTCAGCGCAGCAGCACCCTGAATAGATCCCAGGTGTCCTCGCCGAGCACGTTGGGCATGCGGGCGGCGCGCCTGCCGTCGAGCGGCTGGCCTGCGAGCACGTCGCCTTCGCCGAAGGCAACCGACTCCGGGACGGGGGTCGTGTCCGCCCCGCTGCGGTAGCGCGCAATGGCTTTCAGGCGGTCCGATCGCTCCTTCACCTCCTGAGCCACGCTCAACTTCGCGCGCAGGATGAGCTGTGCGCCGACGATCGCCGTGATGAGCGCCTCGCACTCCGCTCGGTCGCCATAGTTGTCAGCCACCTCGCGCCGCGAGGTTGCCTCCTTGGCGAGCGCGACGAGCGGCGTGTCGATGAGACGCAGGCAGAGAACCTCCGCGTAGGCGACGGCGGCGAGGTTGATGGCGCGCCGCGCCTCGACCGAGAGCCCCTGGAACTGCGGAGCCGGCTCCGCGGCCAGCTGATCCGCCGCGGCGCGCGCTTCCGCGAGCGCCCGATCGGCCGAACGCACCGCGTCCCGTGCCGCCTGCAGCTGGCGATCGATGTCGCGCCGCTTGAAGTAGTGCCACAGGCGCTTGAGCTTCGCACGAGCCTCGAGGAGACCCTCCACGCGCTCGCGCGCCTCGGCGTGCTGAGTCTCTGCGGCGCGCAGGCCGCCCTCGACTGCTTGGCGCCGCGCGAACAGGCGGCGGTTGCACTCGGCAAGGAACGCGCGGCGCTCGCGCTCCTCCTGCTGGTTGGCGAGCTCGGCGACGAACTGCTCGAGGATCCCGCGCCCGCACTGCCAGAGCGCGCGCAGCTGATAGAACACGAGCGCCGGATAGGCCGTCTCGATGAGGCCCAAGCGGGACTCGAGCGCGCCCAGCATCTCCTGCACGCGCGCCGTGGCGCCTTCCTGCTGCTTGATGCGGTCCTTGAGGCGATAGACCTCCTCCTGCAGCTCGCCGTAGGCCTTCTTGAGCTCGGCCCGGTTCTTGAAGAGGAGCAGCACGCGCTGGTCCTCCGCAGGCGCGGCAGGCGGCAGCGTCCGGCTTCGGACCAGATTGGCGAGCTGTGTCACAGATCTCATATGGCCGGCACCTTGCCGGCCACACGCACCCCCTTAGGGGATTCTCTCGGCCGGTGAGAAGCGATGCCCTCGCTCCACGCAGTACTCGAGCCACTTGTTTAACATCACGTTGCGGGCCCAGCGCTGATCCAGTTCACGCTCCATCCGCCTGCGCAGGCTCCTGAGACCCGCGTGCCCGTGCGCGGCGGCCCATTCCTGTGCTTCCGCGAGGCGGGCATCGTGATACAGGCGCACTCCCATGTCCGGGTACGGGCGCGCGCGCGCCGCCTCCGGCAGCAGATAGGTCAGATTGAGCGTGGTGGTGTACGGCGAGCGCCCGACCACGGTGAGAAGGAGGTCACAGTCGCCGTGCACCTCGGAGCGATAGCGGCCCTCGAGCGACTCCACGTCGCCGGCGAGCCAGCCGAAGCGGATGTAGTTGCTCTCGTAGAGACTCATCAGCGCGACGAAGCTGCGCGGGCGCGCGCGCCAGGAGACAGTGGTCAGGGTGTCATCCAGCATCGCCCGACTATATCGCACGTCGCGGCCGGCGCAAGCGGCCGGCGCACGCGGTTGGCCGCGTCAAAATCCGTGCCGACGCGGGCGCATCGAGCCTCTCAACGGGGGCCAGCGTACGCGGGGTGCAGGAAGTGGGCTCGATAGTGACGCAGCTCGCGGATCGACTCGCGAATATCGGCGAGCGCGAGATGTGCGCTGTCTTTGCTGAAGCTCTCGGCCATCTGCGGGGCCCAGCGGTAGGCGAGCTCCTTCAAAGTGCTCACGTCGAGATTGCGGTAATGAAAGAAGTGCTCGAGCTGCGGCATCTCGCGCGCGAGGAAGCGGCGGTCCTGGCACACGCTGTTACCGCACATCGGCGAGGTGCCTGCGTTGACGAGCGGCGAGAGGAAGGCGAGAGTGCGCCGCTCCGCGTCCGCCGCCGAGAACGGGCTCGCGCGCACACGCTCGACCAGGCCCGAGGCGCCGTGCTGCTTGCGGTTCCACTCGTCCATCCGCGCAAGCACCTCGTCGGTCTGGTGTATCGCCATGACCGGGCCCTCGGCGAAGACCGCGAGGTCCTTGTCCGTGACGATCGTCGCGATCTCGATGATGTGATCCGTCGCCGGCTGCAGGCCGGTCATCTCGAGATCGATCCAAACCAGGAGATCGGTGCTGGGCATGATCGGGCGATATTAGCAGCTACGCGGCCGGCGCTTCGCCAGCTAGAGGAGCTGCCGGCCGGAGAGCGCATGAGCGAGGGTGCCGCCGTCCACGTACTCGAGCTCCCCTCCCATCGGCACGCCGTGGGCGATGCGGCTTGCCCGAACTCCCTGCCGCAGCGCGAGCTCGCTCAGGAAATGAGCGGTGGCCTCGCCTTCGACGGTAGAATTGGTCGCGAGGATCAGCTCGTGGACTCGCCCCTCGCCGAGGAGGGCTTCGAGCTCGCGGGCCCCGAGCTGCTCGGGGCCAACGCCATCGAGCGGCGAGAGGTGTCCCATGAGCACGAAGTACAGCCCACGGTAGCTTCCGGATTGCTCGACCGCCACGACGTCGGCCGGCGATTCAACCACGCAAAGCAGCGTCGTGTCGCGTTGCGGCGCCGCGCACACCGAGCACAGATCCTCTTCGGTGAGCATGCGGCAGCGCCGGCAGCGCTTGACGGAGACGAGTGCCGCGCCGAGGGCGCTCGCCAGGGACTGTGCGCCCGGCCGGCCGTCCTGCAGCAGGTGGAACGCCATGCGCTGGGCGGTCTTCGGTCCGACGCCGGGAAGCGTGCGCAGCGCATCGATCAGCCGCGAGAGCGCGGGAGAGAGCTTCATCGCCCCTCAGAAGGGCATCTTCATGCCCGGCGGCAGCTGCACCCCCGACATGAGGCTCGACATCTTCTCCTGGACCTGCGA
>JASHYG010000079.1 GCA_030043215.1 Gammaproteobacteria bacterium | reverse complement strand
TTGGGAGTGCTCATCGCGCTCGCCGCCGCCGCCGCCGTTGCGCCGGTCGCCGCCCAGGCGAGTTGCAACGAGCAATGCCTGGACGCGCTCGCCGACACCTATCTCCAGGCGCTGGTGGCCCATGCGCCATCGCAACTGCCGACGACAGCGGACATCCGCTTCACGGAGAACACGATCCCGCTGCCCCTGGGCCAGGGTCTGTGGACGACGATCAGCGGGCTCAAGGCCTACAAGCACATCATTCCCGACCCGGATGCCGGCCAGGTCGGGCTGTATGCGACGATCACGGAGAACGGGGTCGGCGCGCTGCTCGTCGCGCGGCTGCGGTTGCGGGACAACAAGGTCTCGGAGCTCGAGACGCTCGTCGTGCGCCAGGGAGACATGGGCAACTTCCTGAATACCGACGCGACGACGGTGCGGCCCGGATTTCTGGAAGTCGTTCCGCGGGCGGAGCGCGAGTCGCGCCAGGATCTGGTGCGCATCGCCAATCTCTACTTCGAGGGCCTGGAGCAGCGCACCGGCGAGATCGTCCCGTTCAGCGACCAATGCAGGCGTTTCGAGAATGGTGTGCAGACCGCGGGGACTGCCGCATCGGGCATGCGGCCGAGGCCGACGCCGCTGCCCAACGGCAAGACCTGGATGATGCCGACGGGCTGCAAGGCCTCCTTCGACACCAAGATGTTCAGCTACATCTCACGGATCGACCACCGGCGTTTCGAGGTGGTGGATCGCTCGCGTGGCGTCGTGATGGCCTTCGTGATGTTCCAGCATGAAGGCAACGTGAAGTCGGCAAATGTCCCGGGCGTCGGCGAGGTGCCGATGCCAGCGGCGGCCTTGCGCCCCTTCTCCGTCGTGATCGCGGAGACCTTCGAGATCAAGAAGGGGGAGATCCGCGAGATCGAGGCGGATATGACGAAGCTTCCCTATGGCGCCGGAACCGGCTGGACCCCCTAGAGATCAACAGTGGAATCCGGCTCGCGAGTGGGTGACTTCGCGGTGCCCTCGCGGGGGCCCTTGCGTACGCTGCTCAGCGTAGTTGGCTGTCCTTGCTCCCCCGGCGGTTGTACCCGCTGAACTGCGCAGTGTCCCGGTCGGCCGCTTCCTGACAGGGAAGACAGAGTCGAACGCCGGGCAGCGTCTGGCGCCGTGCCTCGGGAATGACCTCTCCGCATTTCGTGCAGTGGGTCGGCCCGGGTCCGTGAGGCATCCGACTCTGGGCTCGGGCGATGCCGTCCTTGACCGTCGCGTCGATTTGGTCCTGAACCGCACCATCACCCGCCCAGCCGGTCGCCATGCCGCTCTCCCGCAGCCTCAGATACCGCTAATCGATCGTCCGCCGCAAAAACTGCACCACACGCTCGGCAGGAGCACCCGTGAAGAACGGCTCCGCGGCATGACCCACGCCGTGCAGGATCAGAACCTCGGGGTGCAGGCCCGCCTGCTCGTAGGCCCATTGCAGCTCGTAGAGCTGATTGAGCGGCATCTGGATGTCCTGATCTCCATGCAGCAGCAGGATGGGCGGATCGTTGTGATCGACGTGAAAGATCGGACTCGCCTGCCTCGCGAGCTCCGGTACCTGATCTGGCGGCGATCCGAGCAACCGCTTCAATGCAGGTACCCGCACGCTGAGTCCGTGGGGAGTGGACTGGGCAAGGATCGTGGTCAAGTCGCTGGCGCCGAAGTAGCTCACGATGGCCTGGACGCCGGACGACTGGCCAAGATAGTCGCCCTCGGTGCCCTCCAGGGTCCGGTCGCCGTTCGTCACTCCGACCAGCGCCGCGAGATGGCCGCCCGAGGATGCGCCGGCGATGGCGATGCGTTCGTCCCGATACCCATATTCGGCGGCCTTCGCGCGCAGGAAGCGAATGCCAGCCTTGATGTCATGGACATCGGCAGGGAAGGGCGCATCGTTCGTTGAGCGGAAGTCGAGGCTCGCGACAGCGAACCCGCGCGCGACCAGAAAGGCCGGATATTCGGACTTGTTTCCCGCCGCCCACGCGCCGCCGTGGATATACACGACGAGCGGGGGATGCCGCACGTCCTGCGGCAGGTGGAGATCGAGCCCCAGCGGTTTCCCCGCCACCGTCGCATACACCAGATCGAGGATATCGCGCGACGTAGCGGCAGCTCCCGTGGCCGGCCAGACAATCAGGCAGCACAGACTGTATAGCAGCGCGACTCGCTTGCCCACATGGACCTCGGGGAGCGTCTCAGCGCGCCACGGCCTTGCCGTACACCTCGACCTGCGCCACATCGGACCAGCCGCCGGGTCCGTGGCCGCTGCCCGGCATCAGGTCCGCAAAGCCCATCTCATCGACCTTTGAGAGATCCACTTTGTCCAGGATATTCCCGATCGTCACGACCCGCCTGATGTCGAGCCTCAGCCAGTGCAGGTCCGCATAGGAAATCTCACTGATCAACCAATCGCGTGGAGTGCCCTCCGCGCGGTCGCCTACGTACCAGCTGCCGTCCGCAAGCTTGATGATCGGACGCACCTGGTGAAAGCCCGATGTTTTCGTGTTCCACCGTATCCGCCCGAGGCCGGAGAGGTCGGCGAACCGGTGCTTGTCCCGGAAGGCCACGGCGCACGGCGTCGTGCAGAGGCCGTTCCACACGTGGATGGGGTTGCTCGCATTGCCGGCACTGCCGGTGAGCAGAATCTGTCCCGCCGGGACGTACAGCTTCAATTCCAGGTCCGGTCCGGCAATGGAATCCGCGGTAACAGGATGCTCACCCCCCTTCGGGGCCTGCTTCCACTGCGCCGCGAAGAACAGCGGCGGCCGAATATCTACGGGCGGCTCACCGACCGGAGCACCCGCGGCAGGTCCATTCCCGGCCGGCGCCTGCGAAAGCGCCGGTGTGACCGCGCCGACGATCAACATCGCGAAGATCAAACCGATCTGTGGGCGCAGCATACGTTTCCCCTGGCGCCGGCCTCGATCTTGAAGACTGCTCTTGAGGCGCGGACGCTCCCGAATATCACCGAATTCCAACACGCCTTGCGTGGATTAGCTTACTCTGAAGCTCGAACCTCGGTGAAAGAAGCGGGGGGCCTCCGGGCGCTCCACGGCATTCGATTGAGTGGGCGCCGCGAGCGTGCGGGGAGCGGCTGCCGATCTTTCGGACAACTCGGGTTCGCCTTGATAAATTAGGGTGAAAGCACTCGAGGGCGCAACCGCGCCTTGAACCCGCGGGAAATGACCTTTGACCTACCGGGCAGAACTGCACCCACGCCCTCGGCCCAGCGAGCTGCCCAGACAGCCGGCGGTTTCTCCGGCGACCCGCGCATCGGCTCCCGACTCCGAGCAGTGGGCTTGGGCCCTCGCTCACGCAGCGGCGAAGGCGGTTCGGATCTTCGATGTGACCCGTCCGGCGCGGTTCCGGCTCGACGCGGCTGGGCACCTCGGCGCGGTGGACCACGAGGACTCCCGTGCCGATCTGTCCTGGAATCCCCTGCGTGGCTGGCAAGCCAACGGCATGGAAGCCGCCGCGCAGGCGCTGCTGGATCTTTACCTGCCGATCAGCAGTGCAACGGCCGAGCGGCCCATCACGATTGCGCACCTGGGCCAGAGCCTGGACGGCTTCATCGCGACCCCGTCGGGCGATTCCTCGTTCGTCACGGGCCCGGAGAACATTCTGCATCTGCATCGCCTCCGCGCGCTCTGTGACGCGGTGGTAGTCGGCGCCGGCACGGTCCGCGCAGATAACCCGCGCCTGACCACGCGGCTGGTCGCCGGCCGCAACCCCGTTCGTGTCATTCTCGATCCGGCTTGCCGCCTCTCACCGGTTCTCTCCGTGTTCAACGACAGGCAGGCAGAGACGCTGCGAGTGTGCGCGATGGGCAATGCAGCGGCCTATGCACCCCCGGCAGCCGGAGAGTGCCTGCTCGAGGTCACGACCGACGAGACGGGGCTGGACCTCTCCGAGTTGATGCGAGCACTGCGCGCACGAGGTTACCAGCGCGTGCTCGTCGAAGGCGGCGGCGTCACGGTCTCGTCTTTTCTGCAAGCGGGATTGATCGACCGGCTGCACATCGCTGTGGCACCGGTGCTGATCGGCGATGGCCGGCCGGCGCTGCGTCTCCCTCCTCAGGGGCGTCTGCAGGACTGCCTGCGGCTGCGCCATCGGATCTACCAGAGCGGCAACGACATCCTGTTCGATTGCGATCTGCGCTCTCCTGTCGACGCCAGCGTTGCGAATCCGCTGAGGCCGGGATCCTTTCAGCGCGTCCTCTGAGGGGGTGGTGCCCCGCCAGGAGACCTTGGCGGGTGAACTCAGAGCGGCGGCGCCAGGGGTGCATCGAAGGCGGCCCACGCCACGTGGGATTCATGCAGGGTGACGCACAGGCTCTGCAGGCCGAGCGCGCCGGAGCCGAGCCGGCCCGCCCGGATCCGTGCCGCCAGCCGCTCGAAGATGGTCCGCGCGAGAGCCTCGGTCGTGGTGTTTCGGCCCGCGAGGCTCGGCTCGGCATCGAGGTTGCGGTAGTTCAAGTCCGCCAGCACCTCGTGGAGCGCGCGGGTTGCGAGCCCGATGTCCAGCACGATCCCGGATTCGTCGAGCTCGGCACGCCGAAACTCCACATCCACGACGAAGGTCGCGCCGTGCAGGCGCTGGGCCGGACCGAACACCTCGCCCACCAGGCTGTGCGCGATCATGAAGTGGTCACGAACGCCGACCGTATACATGTCCTCTCCCGCTCAGCACTCTCGAAATTAGGCGCACCCTGCAGCGCCCGCACCGCCAGCGTCAGCCAGCGCGGCCATACCGTACCCGATGCATGATCGCGCTGCGGGGCGATGCAGCAAGCCCGGCCAGCGTTTGCGGCAGCTCGTCGAAGGCTCCCTCGCTGTCGATGAGCGCATCGAGCGTCGGGTCCGCCAGCATCGAGAGCGCGAGCTCCAGGCGCCGGCGGGGGGTCCAGCGCGCGCGTCTCATCGGACCCACCGAGCCGACCTGCGAGGACTTCAACGACAGGCGCCGGGCATGAAACG
>JASHYG010000078.1 GCA_030043215.1 Gammaproteobacteria bacterium | reverse complement strand
ATCGCAGCGTCGTCGATCTGCTCACCGCGAACTATACGTTCGTCAACGACCGCCTCGCGATGTTCTACGGCATCCCCGGCGTTGAGGGGAGCTACTTCCGCCGCATCGTGCTCGGCCCCTCCGAGAGCATGCGCTGGGGGCTGCTCGGCAAGGGCGCGATCCTCGCCATCACCTCGCATCCGGACCGCACATCGCCGGTGGTCCGCGGCAACTGGGTGTTGAGGACGATGCTCGGCTCTCCGGCGCCGGATCCGCCCGCGAACGTCCCGCAGCTGAAACCGAAGGCGCCCGATGCCGCGGGCAATTCCCGCCCGCCGACCATGCGCGAGATGATGGAGCAGCATCGGGCCAATCCGGTTTGCGCGAGCTGCCACAAGATGATGGATCCGATCGGCTTCGCGCTCGAGACCTTCGATGCGATCGGCCGCTGGCGCACCGAGGACAGCGGCACGCCGATCGACACGCGCAGCCGCCTGTACGACGGCGGGATGGTGGACGGACCGGCCGGCGTGCGCGCCTTCCTGCTGCGCCACGAGCCCCAGTATCTGCGCAACGTCGTCGAGAACCTGATGACCTATGCTCTCGGCCGCGGGATCGAGTACAACGACATGCCGACCGTGCGCAGCGTCTTGCGCGAGACAGCGGGTGACGGCTATCGGCTGAGAGACCTCATCGAGGCCGTCGCGATGAGCGACGTCTTCCGCATGAACGTGACGACGGGTCCGGGCCCCGCGCAGAAGTTCGCTTCCGCTCAGAAGACTGCAGCGACGAGCGGCGCAGATGCGCGCACGGCCGCGCTCGAGTCCGGCGTCAGAGGAGAGTGACCATGCCGTTCATCACCAATCGCGCGCTGCCGCGCAGGACTTTCATCAAGGGACTGGGCACGACCCTCGCGCTGCCGTTCCTCGAGTCGATGGTGCCGGCGCGCGCGCGCGCGTCCGCGAAGCAGATCCTGCCGACGCGCTTCGTCGGCGCGTTCATTCCTCACGGCGCCGCTCCGGGCTACTGGGTTCCGAAGTCGAGCGCGCCGGGCTTCGATTTCCCGTTCATCTACGAGCCTCTGCAGCCCTTCCGCAAGCAGGTGGTGTTGACGAGCGGCATGTGGTCGCAGTCCTCGGAGAATCCTCCGGGCGTCACCGGCGCCGACCATTTCGTCGCCGCCGCGTTCATGACGGCGGTCAAGCCCAAGAAAACCACCGGCGCCGACATTCAGGTCGGGACCTCCGTGGACCAGATGATCGCGCAGCAGATCGGCAAGGACACGTTGCTCCCCTCCCTGCAGCTTGCCCTCGAGGATCCGGGCGCCAATGCGAGCAGCTGCGGGGAAGGCTACAGCTGCGTGTACACCAACACGATTTCCTGGGAATCGCCGACGCGGCCGCTTCCCATGGAGATCAATCCGCAGACCGTGTTCGAGCGGATGTTCGGCGACGGCAGCTCGCCCGAGATGCGGCGCGCGCGCCGCGAGCGCGAGGCGAGCATCCTCGACTCGGTGACCGGCAGCATCGGCGAGTTGATGCCGCAGGTGCCGCATACCGATCGGGTGCGGCTGGAGCAGTACCTCGACGACGTGCGGGAGACCGAGCGGCGCCTCACGATCGCCGGGCGCGCATCCACCAGCGTACCGACGAACATCGCCGTGCCGTACGGCGTGCCGGAATCCTTCGACGAGCACATCCGGATCCAGTTCGACCTGCTCTCGCTCGCGTTCCAGGCGGACATCACGCGCGTCGCCGCGGTGCTGTTCGCCCGCGATCTCACGAGCCGCGTCTATCCGAAGAGCGGTACGACCATCAGCTTCCACCTGGGCTCGCATCACGGGGAGGACCCCGGCCAGATCGCGGTGTACGCCAAGCTCAACCGCTACCACGTGGAGATGTTCACGTATCTGGTGCAGAAGCTCGCTGCGATCCCGGAGGGCGACGGCACGCTGCTCGATCACTCGCTGCTGCTCTACGGATCGAACATGGGCGACTCCAACCAGCACCTGCACTACGACGTGCCGCACGTGCTGGTCGGCGGCGCATCGGGCCGGCTCAAGGGGGACCGTCTGCTCGCCTACGCGAGCCGCACGGTGCCCACCGGTAACCTGCTGCTCAGCATTCTCGATATGTTCGATGTTCCGGCCGACCATTTCGGCGACAGCACCGGCCGCCTCGTGGGCATTTGAGCGCATCACCAAGAGATTGAGGAAGGGGGAAGATCCATGAAGATCCGAATCGCCACGGCCGCCGCGCTGCTTGCCTGCGCCGGCTGGGGGGTCGCCTCGGCGCATCACTCGTTCGCAACGTTCGACCAGCACACGACGAAGACGATCGTCGGCACGGTCAAGGATTTTCAGTGGACGAATCCCCACATCTGGGTGGACATCCTCGTGAAGTCGCCCCAGACCGGCAAGGACGAGGTGTGGTCCATCGAAGGGGGCAGCCCCAATGGGCTCAGGCGCACCGGCTGGACGCGCGGCACCATCAAGGAGGGCGATACGATCGAGGTCGTCATCCATCCGCTGAAGAACGGCGCGAACGGCGGCAGCATGATGACGGCCAAGGTCAACGGGCAGCCGATCGGCCGCCGATTCTGAGGCCCCGGCGAAGGCAAGCTCCCTGATGCTCGAGGCGCGACTTCCATGAAACGGCTCCTCGCAATCCTGCTTGCAGCGCTCGCCGGGCTCGCGTGCAACGGCCTCGCGCTCGCCGCGAGCGATGTGGCGGACGCCGTGATGCAGCAGGACACGGCGCGTGTCGAGGCGCTACTGCGAGCCCGCGCGGACGTGAATGCCGCGCAGCCGGACGGGAGCACGGCGCTGCACTGGGCGGCCGATCATGGCGATGCGCGCACGGCCGCCGAGCTCCTCGCGGCGGGCGCCCGCCCGAACGTCAAGACCGATACCGGCATGACACCGCTCGTGCTCGCCTGCCAGGCGGGCAACGCGGAGCTGGTGAAGGTCCTGCTCAAATCCGGCGCGAGCGTGAGCCAGACGCTCACGCACGGTGAGACGCCCCTGATGATGGCCGCGCGGACCGGCAGCGTGCCGGTCCTCAAGCTGCTGCTGGCGCACGGTGCGAAGGTCGACGCGCGCGAGCGCCTCCGCGGCACCACCGCGCTCATGTGGGCGGCGGCGAACGGCAATACCGATGCCGTGCGGTTCCTGATCTCGAGCGGCGCGGACGTGAGTGCCCGCTCGGGAACCACCTCGCCGGGCCGCAGGCCCTACCTCGCGGAGACCGGGCGCTCCCGCATCTCGCAGTTCGAGTACGGCTACGGCCTCGCCGGCATAGTCGTCAAGCAGGACTCGGCCGAGTCTCAAAAGCAGGTCAAGGACGAGATTGCGACCGCCCGCGCGGTGCTCGAGCGCTACCCGCTGCCGAAGTTGCCGCAGGCGAGCAAGAACCAATGGGGCGGATTGACTCCATTGATCTTTGCGACGCGCCAGGGCGATTTCCCCACGGTGAAGGCCCTGCTCGATGCCGGCGCGAACGTGAACGAGACGAGCGAATACGGCTGGACGCCGCTGCTCGTCGCCACGAAGAACCGGTCCTACCAGATCGGCGCGTATCTGCTGAGGCACGGCGCCAACCCCAACCTTGCGAACGGAGGGGGCTGGAACCCACTCTACATCGCGACGGACAACCGCAACATCGCCTCAGGCGACTATCCGGTGCGCAAGCCGGACATGGACCATCTCGACTTCATCAAGCTGCTGCTCGCCGCCGGCGCGAATCCGAACCTGCGGATGCGCTCGAGCCTCGAGACGCGCACGGTCTTCACGAACCAGTGGCTGGATGAGGACGGCGCGACACCGTTCCTGCGCGCCGCGCAATCGGGCGACCTCGTGCTGATGAAGCTGCTGATCGCTCACGGTGCCGATCCGGGGATTCCGACGTACATCAACGTGACGCCGCTCATGGTGGCGAGCGGCATCGGGTGGGTCGAGGGCGTCACGTACGAGTGGTCGCCCCAGGAGACCTATCAGGCGGTGCAGTTCCTGCTCAGCCTCGGTGCAGACGTGAACGCGCAAGACTTGGTCGACAGGCGCACCGCGCTGATGGGCGCCGCGCACAAGGGCCGGAACGACGTGGTCCAGCTGCTCGTGGATCATGGCGCAGACCTCTCCATGCACGACATCGGGAGCCGCGACACCGTGCATGCGCTTGCGGGCGTGAGCTGGCAGGCGATCGATTACGCGGACGGGCTGGTGCGAGTGGGCGTGCAGTCCGCGATTTCACACCCGGAGACGTCCGCATTGATCCGGCGCCTCATGATCGAGCGCGGACTGCCGGTGCCGCCGGTGGGCCGCACGTTTGCCTCCATCTGCATCACCGAGCTTTGCAAGGGCGCCCCCTGAGGCGCCGGCCTCGCGCCGAGCTTCATCACGCGCGTGAGCAAGGCGGCCGAGTCCGGCCGCGCGCTCACATGCGATGCGTGTCGGTGCAGACGTTCTCCTTGAGGCTCATGCCCGGCTGCCGGACCAGCGTGAAGCGGCTGGTCCAGGGGCGGGTGTAGTAGTCCGGGTCGGTGATGGTCACCGAGCCCCTGATGCGGTCGTGTCCGGACAGCGTGTAGCGCTCCTCGACTTTCAGCTTCTCGCCGTGCGGCAGGCCCGAGTAGTCGAGCCAGGTCAGGTCGTTGAAGCCGATCGAGTCGATGACGAGAGTCGAGCCGTCGAGGCGCGCAATCGAGTAACCGAGGTATTCGGGGTCGGGATCCTCGGGAAAGGTCTTGTCCCAGTAGATGATCCGGAACGTGTGGTTCACCTCGTGAACGAAGTCCACGCTGCGCGTGGTCTGCAGGATGAGGAACGGATACGGCGCATAGAGCAGCCTCGGCACGCCGTGCATCAGGCAGTCGCTCACCGGGTCGATCTTCCGGTCGCCGGACTTGAGGGCCGCCTGCCGCTTGAGGTACTCGGCCGTGCCCGCCGCATTGAGCGGCGGCTCCTGCCCGCTCTCCGTGAGGAGGTGGGTGATCCGCTTCGCCATCGCCCACTTGCCGGTGAAGTTTGGCGTGCCGGGCGGGGGCTGCTCGAACAGCGGGGCATCGGGCGTTCCGCGTGCGCTCGATGCCTGCGAGGCCGCGATAGCCGGCATCGCCGCGACGGCGATCGAGACCACGGCGGCCTTGAGGAGCGCGCTCACTTGGCCACCGTGATGCCGTTCTCCGGCGCGTTGCGGTTGTTCTCCTCGCACGAGTACTCCTCGATGCGCACGTCGCCCCGCCAGGGGTAGGTCCGCTCGGCCGTCCAGGGCCGGGTGAAGTGGTCCGGGTCCTCGATGGTGATCAAATCCCGCAGCTCGGCGCCGCCGTACGGATTGGTGAAGCGGGTGAACCGCTCGGTGACCTTGAGCTTCAAGCCATGCGACAGCGACTCCTCGTCGATCTGCGTCCGATCGTTGAAATGATCGGTGACGACGACCAGCGTGTTGCCCTCCCAGTGGCCGACCGAGTAGCCGAGGAAGGTCCGCGGCGTGTTGGCGGGAACGGGCTTGCCGTCCATGTGGATGAACCGGACGTTGTGCGCCACCTCGTGCAGGATGGTGATCAGCCCCGGCGAATAGACGAACTGGATGGGATAGGGCGAGGCCATGAGCCTCGGTATACCGTGCGGAAAGCACTGGGTCGGCGCGTCGGCGATCGGCTTGCCGATGCTCTCCATGTACAGGTGATGCGCGCGGTTCGCCGCCTCGAGCGGCGTGAGCGGCAGGAGCTTCGCGGATTCCTCGGGGGACATCGGCCGGGCGGTGATCGGGCGGAAGGTCCGGTCATAGCCGCGAGTCCACCAGACGCCCGAGAAATCTCGCGGATCCTTCGGCGCCGGATTCTTGTTCCATTCTGCCGCTTGCTCGGCGTTGCGCTGGTTACGCGCCGCGATCTGCTGGGGCGTCGGCTTGCTCCCAGGGGGCGCCGCATTCTGCGCGTAGGCAGCGAGCGGAGCCGCGAGCAGCGAGCCGAAGACCAGCCATCCCGGCAAGAGCTGTT
>JASHYG010000077.1 GCA_030043215.1 Gammaproteobacteria bacterium | reverse complement strand
AGCTCGTACGACTTGACGTATGGCGCTTTTAAAATGATCACCCGGCCCGCGCCGGGCAACCACGAGTTCTACGACGAGCATGGCGAGACCGGCGTTGCCGGCTACGGTTACTTCTCCTATTTCAATGGCTTCCTGATCGATACGAATGCTGATGCCAATCAGGGTAAGCCTCAGACGACCACGATCCCGGACCCGTGTCCCTCAAACACCGCGTGTGGTCCAGGCTCAACCGCCACTGCTGACCTCACTCCGCAGCCCATCCCGCGGCCGGACGGACAGGCGGGGCACTTCGAGCTGGGTACGAACGGAGGCCAGAACGGAACCGGGGTCGGAGATGGCTGGTACTCGTACAATCTCGGCTCCTGGCATCTGATCTCACTCAACATCGAGTGCTCGACACAGCCGGGAGGCTGCTCGCCGACGGGCACCTGGTTTGCCGCCGAACTCGCATGGCTGCAAAAGGATCTCGACGAGAACCATTCCGCGTGCACACTCGCCTACTGGCATCAGCCCACGTTCAGCGCCGCTAACGGCATCACCCCAGAGGGCGTTGCCGCTCAGTACTTTTGGCAGCTGCTCTACGAACACAAAGCCGACCTGGTTCTGAATGGACACGACCACCTCTATGCCCACTACCGCCCCCTTGATCCCTCCGGGCATCCCGATCCAGAGCAGGGCATAACGGAATTCATCGTGGGCACCGGCGGCGAGACACTCGATTCGGTCGTCACAACCCAGGTGACGAGCGGCTCGAGCGAAACAAACCTGGAGGATCCCAGCGGCAACACGAACTTCAACGCGGAGAATCTCGTGGCGGCAACCGGGGACTACTGGGGCGTGATGGCCCTGACGCTCGATCAGAACGGCTACGCCTGGGATTACGAGTCGGCATTGGAAGGTCCTGCCGACAATGGCCAGTGGCCAGTGGTAGCGCCGACAGGGTCTTACACCGACAAGGGCGTCGGCATCTGCCACGGACGGTGATGACCGGATCGCCTACATCACGCTAACCTTGGCGTATCGTTTCGGTACGCGATCCCCCTCCGCGAGAAATCGCGCAGGGGGATCTTCTTTTGCGTATGGCACGGCGGACCTGCGCGCGGCATACGGACGACATCCGCCGAGCCCGTGCACGAAGGACGTGACGTGGGTGTTGACGGAGCGCGGCCGAAAGCTCGCGCGATCCAGCGATCAGCCGTCCGGGCCTTCCGGACCGAGATCCATCACCATGCGCACGAGCTGTGCGAGTGAGCCCGCGCCGCTCTTCTCCATGACGCGCGCACGGTGGATCTCGACAGTGCGCTGACTGACGCCGAGGTCGGCCGCCATGATTTTGTTCGGCTTGCCCCTGATCATGAGTTCCATCACCTCGCGCTCCCGAGGCGTCAGCGCTTTGAGCCGCTCGCGGATGCGCTCGTGCTCCCCGAGCGCGGTACGCGTTTTGGAGTCCTTCGCGAGGGCCTTCTGGATGCGGTCGATCAGGTCCTGATCGCGGAACGGCTTCTGCAGGAAGTCGAACGCTCCGTGTTGCATGGCCTCGACGGCCATGGGAATGTCGCCATGGCCGGTGATGAAGACGACCGGGATGGTCGCGCCGCGCAAGTTCAACTCCTGCTGGAGCTCGAGGCCACTCATGGCCGGCATGCGCACATCGAGCACCAGGCAACCCGGCTGGCTCGTGCGGTAGCTCTCGAGGAACTCCGTTGCGGAAGGAAACGCTTGCGTCGGTAATCCCACCGACCTCAGTAGGAAACGCACCGAGTCGCGGACGGCCGCGTCGTCATCCACGACGAATACCGTGGGGACGGGCTCCTTCATCGGTTAGACTGCCGCTTTCTCGGACGGGAGAAGCACGTAGAAGCAGGCTCCATGCGGTTGATTGGCTCTATAGCCCAGCGTTCCCCCGTGGGCGCTCACGACGGTGTGACTGATCGGTAGCCCCAGGCCAGTCCCGCTCGCCTTCGTCGAAAAGAACGGATCGAACATACGCTCACGTGCCTCCGCGGCGAGCCCGGGGCCGTTATCGCGCACGCTCACCTCGACAAAGCTGCCGGAGCAGGCTGAGCCAATCCTCACCTGTGGGGAGGCGGCACCGCTCGTCGCAACCGCCTCGAGACCGTTGCGGACGAGGTTGAGGATGACATGCTGAATCTGTACCCGGTCGACCGATACACGCGGGAGTCCCTCTGCGAGCTCGAGGGCGAGCTGCGCGCCATGAACGCGGGCGTCGCTCTGCATGAGCTGAAGAATCTCGGTAATGACCGAGTTCATGTCGACCCAGGCCCGCTCGATTGGCTGGCTTCGAGCAAGTGCACGTAGGCGGCGCAGTATCTCGCTGGCGCGCACGGCCTGGGAGGCCACCTCGCGCAAGGCTCGACGTACTTCCTCGAGCTCGGCGTCAGGGTGTGCGAGGAGGCGCTCGCAGGCATTCGCGTAGTTGGCGATGGCGGTGAGGGGTTGATTGAGCTCGTGAGCGACACCCGCCGCCATCTCCCCGATCGTGGCAAGACGGGCGACCTGGAGCATGCGTCCGTGCAGGGCGCCGGAATCGAGGCCGAGCTCGCTTCCGGCATCGCTCACGGGCGCTTCTCCCAGGGGGCGGTCGCTGGGGCAAGGGGGATCCGAGGAGACGGTCATGGTCGCACCGTGGTCGCCACTATCGCCTATTGTGCGTCCTCAGTCGCTAGGTATCTTCCGTAAGCTTGGCCGCCGCACGCCGCCGCCGGGCCCGCGAGGGTCTCGCACGGTGAGCGGTACGGTCGTCTTGAAGCCTCGCGGCTTGACGATGAGCGCGTCACTGCTCAACTGATCGAGCACCCGCTCCGCGGTATTGCCGACTACCAGGCGTCGTAGACGCGAACGCGAGACCGCGCCCATGACCACGACCTGTGCCTTGAGCCGCTGCACGGCGAAGGCGAGCTCGGTCGGGATATCGCCGAGGACGAGATGTCGGCGGGAGCTCGGGATGTGCGCCTTCGCTGCGAGGCGGTTGAACTCGGTGCGCACCTGCTCCCCATGGACCTTCTCGACTTCCGGACTCTCCCAGACGAGGGGCTCGCCCAGAGAGCCGGCTATGTTCGCCACGAGCGGAGCGTAGGCGTGAAAGGCGTGGACCGAGCCGCTGAGAAGCTTCGCTAATCGGGCACCGGCTGCCAGCAACTGGGGGTCGAGACGAGCGGGCTTCGCGTGTGTGTGGAAGGGATCCACGGCGACGAGCACGACCGGCCTGCGATAGGGCCGAGAGGACTTGACGAGCAGGAGCGGGCACGGGCAGTGGCGGAGGAGCTCCCAGTCGATGAATCTCAGAAACCATCGCTCCGCGAGCGTGTGTGGATGGGTGGCCGCGACGACGAGATCGGCGCGCCACGTGCGCGCCCGGCGGATGATCGCCTCGTACACGGGTGAGTCCCATACTACGAGGGAGGTCACTCGGCAGCCGCGCAGGGGAGCTGATCGCGCGATCCGACCGAGGCGACGCTGGGCTTGATGGAGCGCTGCATCGGGCCCCCCGAGAGAGGAGCCTCGCCGCCCGCCCGCCGTAAGCGGCTCGGTGAGGGCATGAAAGAGCTCGATTCCGGCACCACTCGCCCGCGCGAGCGCGGCGCCCTTGCGAAGGGCAGCCCGCGGCGGACGGTGCAGGTCATGAATGGGCAGCAGGATCCGTCGCAGTCGGTCTTTCATTGAGCGCTCCAGAAACGGCGACCCTGTCGGTGGGTTCCACTCGCTCAGGCTGTCACGCTGCGCGAGACCGCTGATATGCTGGATAGTACGTATGGGGGCGTTAAACGGGTACTGTCAGGCATTCTTCGGCACCGACGAGTGGCGTGCGAGCAGCGTCTTCACGATCGCAAGGAGCTCATCCGCGTTGATTGGCTTGCTCGCCACTCGAATCCATTCATCGCGCTCGAGGTCCCCGACCGTCGAAGAGGTGTCTCCCGTCACGAGGACTGCACGGAGGCTCTCGCCGAGGACTCCCCGCAGGGCAGCAATCACCTCCACGCCCGTCTCGCCAGGGCTCAGGTGATAGTCGGTGACCAGGAGATTGATCTGCAGATTTTCTTTGGCGCCTTTGACCGCCACCGCGAGCGAAGCCGCGGTGATGACCCGGTAGCCCTCCACCTCGAGCAGCATGGCGGTGGCGCTTCCGAGCGGCAGCCGAAGGGTAAACACTGACCCATGTCCGAGTACCCGAAAAGGGGCTCAACCTGCCGGCTGGCGAAAACAATGGTCCCCTCCGGATCGACGACCACGATCGCATCGGGCGCGGACTCGAGGACTTTGCCCAGCAGCTCGGGAGCGAACATGTGAGTGCGACGTCACCTCGATCCCTGAGGTCGCCATGATATCCCACCCGCTGCGCCGAGCGCTCAGCCCACGCAGCGGTACGGCGAAGTATCAATGACTTGATTGCAGTTGATGCACCGAGGCAATCGCAACGGCAAGATTTCGCCGTCAGGCTCGTAGGTCAGTATCTTGGTCAACGCCAGCTCAGCGACGGCGCCATCCCCACCATTGCCAGCAGACCCCACACGCATAGACCGACCCCGACACAGAAGTACAGAGCCAGATAGAAATAAAAGCCGATCGGGTTGTCGGTGCGAGTCGGCCGATATGGCCCCGCTAACGTGAGGCCGGCGCGCAGCTCACCAGTGACGTGGCCCCGATAGGCCGACCAGAGAATCGTCGCGCCTGTTCCAATCAGAACAAGAACGGCTGCCCAGCGGGGCATCACGTGGCCACTCCAGCTGC
>JASHYG010000076.1 GCA_030043215.1 Gammaproteobacteria bacterium | reverse complement strand
GGGATTGACCGAGGCGCCGACGCCCGGGCACTCGGTGCCGAAGAGACAGTGCTCCGGGCCGACCGTCTCGATGAGCAGGCGCAGCGCGCCCGGGGTGTAGAGCACCGTATCGAAGTAGAGCTTCCGCAGGCGCGTGGAGAAGCGCCGGTTGCCGCGGAGGGAGGCGGACTCGAACCGGCCGAGCTGGTACGGGATGGACCCGCCCCCGTGCGACACGAGGATCTTGAGGTCCGGGAAGTCGTCGAGCACGGTCGAGTTGACGAGATTGTAGACGGCGATCGACTCCTCGTTGATGAAGTGCAGGGTGTACGGCGTGCGCTCCGAGCGCGAGCCCGTCGAGTGGATGTGTGCGGGGACACCGAGCTCGCAGAGCTTCTCGTAGAGCGGATACCAGTAGCGGTCGCCGAGCCCCGGCGCCTCGGTGCCGGTGAGCTCATAGGGATCGGGATTGAGCAGGCAGCCCTTGAACCCGAGCTGCCTCACACAGCGCTCGAGCTCGGGAAACACGCTCTGGATCGGCTCGCCCGCGGCCTGCGGCAGGCCGCAGACCGGCGCGAAGCGGCCGGGAAGGAGCTTGCACTGGCGGGAGATGAGCGTGTTGACCTCCTCGGTGAACCAGTGGACGAGCTTGCCCGGCTTCTCCGAGTGCATCATCTGGAACGGGCGCGGCGAGATGAGCTGCAGGCTCGTGCCGTGCCGGTCGAGCAGATCGAGGTGCCCAGCCGGCCCGATCTCGGCCTTGTGCGCCGCGGCGATCAGCTGCTCGTCGGAGACGCGCACACCGCCGCGGCCGTGTGAGCCGCGGTGCGCGAGCAGAGTCCCCTTGTACGCCCACAGCTCGACCGGGGCGCTGATGTGGCCATGACAGTCGATGATCATGGGGCTCTCCTCGAGCTCACGATTTGCCGAGCATGCGCTCGTACTCGGCGCCCATGACCTCGGTGATCGGCCGGCCCTCGACGAGCCGGTCGACCATCTCCGCCTCGCGCGCAGCAATCGCCTCCGCGACGCTCAGCACCTCGGCGATCCGGCCCGGACGCACGAACACGACGCCGCTCGCGTCCGCGAGCGCGTAATCGCCCGGATGCACGATCACGTCGGCGATCTGCACCGGAATGTCGGTGCCCAGCTCGTGGATGCGGGCGCGCGCGGTGCGCGGAGTCACGCTGCGGCTGTAGACCGGGAACGCGAGCTCCCGCGCCTCGTCGACATCGCGCACCGGACCGTCCGCAATGACGCCGGCGATCCCACGCATCCGCGCCGCGCGGGAGAGGATTCCGCCCCAGCACGCCCCATCGAAGCTCGTGCGCTGCTCGATGACGATCACCTCGCCGGCGGAGCAGGCCTCGATGGCGGCCGTGCCGAGATGTCTCGGCGGCTGGCCCGAGGGTGGGGCCGGCCCGGCCACCAGCTTGACCGTGTGAACGCGTCCCGCAATCCGGACCGGGACGCTCACCGAGGTGAGTCCCGTCACGCAACCGGCGAGCGACAGCTTGTCGAGCGCATCCGACAGCGCGCAGCTGTCGAGGCGCGCGAGTCGCCGCAGAGCATGAGTGGGGTCGTTGACGGACATTGCGGCCGGCGGCTCGCGCTCAGCGCCAGTAGACGAAGCCGTTGGCGGTTCCGGTCCCCGCCTCCGAGCGATAGCACGGCTGATAATCGACCACGTCTCCGTGCAGCTCGGTATCGAAGAGGACCCCCGCGGCGGCGATCCAGTTCTTGAGCTCCGAGGAGCCGGACTGGAGGTAGCGCTCGTCGATGCGGCAGAGCGCTTCGGCGTCGCGCCGGCGCAGCGCGTCGAATATCGTTTGATCGAAGTCCTCGTCGATCACGAAGTGGCTCATGCCTCCCGAGCCGAACACTGCAACCCGCCGCTCCGGCTCCCACGACCGGATGGCGCGGCCCACGAGCCGCCCGAGCTCGAAGCAGCGCCGCGCCGGCGGCTGGTTGGGAGGGTAGAACGTGTTGAGGATGATCGGCACGTTCGGGACGACGCGGTCCCGCATGATCTGCCGATAAATGAAGCCGAATGCGTGCGGCATGCCGGTCGACCAGTGGCCGGGATGTACCGGCAGGCGCTCAGAAGTCGCGACATCGAAGCCCGACGCCATCGCAAGCTCGATGATGTGCAGGGCGAGATCGGGCAGGCCCGGATACTCGGTGTAGTGCGGCGGGCTGTGGCCCCACTCGGCTTCGTGTATGCCGGGCGGCATCCGCGCAGCCTGCTCGGGCGTGGCCGGCTGGTCCCAGAGCGTCGTCCCGCGAAAGACGGTGATGGCCGGCATCACATCGTCGAGGAAGAGCTCTCGTTGATCGTTTCCCAGGATGACGGCCACGTCGGGCGCCACGGCCGCGAAGGTGTCGGCCATGCGCTCGATCCCCCTCGTGCACGCCGCAGCGCGCCTTTGGCGCTCCTCGAGCGTGCACTGGGCGGCGAGACCCTCGGCTTTTCTCAGCTCAACGAGCGTCTCGAAGTCGTACGTCCGGCCCCGGAACGGATGGTCCTTCTTCTTGCGGTCCGCCGGCACTCGGTGCAGCCACTGCTCGGCCGTGCTCGACAGGGTCGGGCCGTGACTCGTCCACATGCCAAGGACTATCCGAGCCATGGGTCTTGCCCGGCCGCGGGGGAGCACTCAACCCACGGTCCGGTTCCAGTACTCCTCCATCCGCCGGCGCATGGCCTCGTCGGGCAGCACCCCGCGGCCCGCTCCCTGATCGTCCACGAGATGAGCGACCTGCGTGGTGCCCGGGATGGCGCACGTGACGGCCGGGTGCGACACCACATACTTGAGGAGGAACTGCGCCCAGCTCGTCACGCCGATGTCCCCGGCCCAGGGAGGGAGCTTCCCCGCAGAGGCCCGCTGCATCAGGCCTCCGTGCACGAGCGGGAGGTTCGCGAGGACCGCAATCTTGCGCTCGATCGCCAGAGGGAAGATCGTCTTCTCGGCATCGCGGTTCGCGATGGAGTAATCGACCTGGATGAAGTCGAGCGGATACTTGCGCAT
>JASHYG010000075.1 GCA_030043215.1 Gammaproteobacteria bacterium | reverse complement strand
GTGCTGATGGTCGGCTCGCCCGGAGCGGGCAAGACTCTGCTCGCGCGGGCCATCGCGGGCGAGGCCAAGGTGCCGTTCTTCACCATCTCGGGCTCCGACTTCGTCGAGATGTTCGTCGGCGTCGGCGCCTCGCGCGTGCGCGACATGTTCGAGCAGGCAAAGAAGCACGCACCCTGCATCATCTTCATCGACGAGATCGACGCGGTGGGCCGCCATCGCGGCGCGGGCCTGGGCGGCGGCCACGACGAGCGCGAGCAGACCCTGAACCAGCTCCTCGTCGAGATGGATGGCTTCGAGGGCAACGAGGGCATCATCGTCATTGCCGCGACCAACCGTCCTGACGTGCTGGACCCTGCGCTGCTGCGCCCGGGCCGGTTCGACCGGCAGGTCGTCGTGCCGCTCCCCGATGTGCGCGGGCGCGAGCAGATCCTGCGCGTCCACATGCGGCGCGTGCCGCTCTCGGAGGATGTGAAACCCGCGCTCATCGCGCGCGGCACCCCCGGGTTCTCGGGCGCCGACCTCATGAATCTCGTGAACGAGGCGGCACTGTTCGCCGCGCGGGGAAACAAGCGCGTCGTCAGCATGGAGGAGTTCGAGCGGGCGAAGGACAAGATCATGATGGGCACCGAGCGGCGCTCCATGGTCATGACCGAGGAGGAGAAGCGCATGACGGCCTATCACGAGGCCGGTCACGCCATCGTCGGCATGACGGTTCCGGAGCACGATCCGGTGTACAAGGTGACGATCATTCCGCGCGGGCGCGCGCTCGGTGTCACCCAGTTCCTGCCGGAGCAGGACCGCTACAGCATGTCCAAGCGGCGCATCGAAAGCGCCATCACCACCCTGTTCGGCGGGCGCATCGCCGAGGAGCTCATCTACGGCATCGACGCCGTGACGACCGGCGCATCGAACGACATCGAGCGCGCCACCGAGCTCGCGCGCAACATGGTCACCAAGTGGGGGCTCTCGGACAAGCTCGGCCCGCTCACTTACTCCGAGGAGACCGGCGAGGTGTTCCTCGGCCGCAGCGTGACGCAGCACAAGCAGGTTTCCGACGGCACGGCGCATGCGATCGACGAGGAGGTGCGCCGCGTGATCGAGAGCAACTACCAGCGCGCACGGCAGATCTTGACGAGTGAGCTCGAGAAGCTGCACCTGATGGCCGAGACGCTCATCAAGTACGAGACCATCGATGAGCAGCAGCTCAAGGACATCATGGCCGGCCGGCCGCCGCGGCCGCCGAGCGGCTGGGACGATACGCTCGATAAGACGCCACCGCCGACCAAGCCGGCGGCCGACCAGCCTGCACCGCCACTCGCCTCGCCTGCGGGCCAGCATTAGTCATGGGCTGCGCCCAGGGTTCAACCCGGATCGCGCTGCGCGCGACCGGGGGGATGTAGCGGCGCGACGCGCGCCGGGGAGAGGGGGCGTGGCGGGGATCCGGCGGGTGCTGCGGTGTGGCGGCCGGACGCTCGATCTCTCGGCGGCCGTCGTGATGGGCGTTCTCAACGTGACGCCCGACTCGTTCTCGGACGGCGGGCGGTTCACGGACCCGAGCCAGGCGGTCGAGCACGCTCTGCGGATGGCGGAGGAGGGTGCTGCGATCGTCGATGTCGGCGGCGAGTCCACGCGCCCCGGGGCCGCGCCCGTCTCGGTTGCCGAGGAGCTCGACCGAGTGGTTCCGGTGATCGAGCGGCTGGCCGGCCGAACCCCTGCCGTGATCTCCGTGGATACCAGCAAGCCCGAAGTGATGCGCTCCGCAGCGGCGGCCGGGGCCGGCATGATCAACGACGTGCGGGCGCTTGCATTGCCGGGCGCGCTCGCCGCGGCGGCCGCAACCTCCTGTGCCGTGTGTCTCATGCACATGCAGGGCGAGCCGGCGACGATGCAGCGCGGCCCGGCCTACGTGGATGTTGTGAGCGAGGTCAAGGCGTTTCTGCTCGGACGCGCGCAGGCTTGCCGGGCGGCGGGGATCCCGGACGAGCGCATCACGATCGATCCCGGCTTCGGGTTCGGCAAGACGCTCGCGCACAATCTCGAGCTGCTGCGGCGGCTGCCGGAGCTCGCGGAGAGCGGCATTCCGGTCGCGGTGGGCCTCTCGCGCAAGTCGGCGGTGGCGAGCCTGACCGGCCGCCTCGCGGGTGATCGGCTTCCCGGAAGCCTCGCCCTGGCAGCCATTGCCGTTCTCCATGGCGCGTGTATCGTTCGCGCGCACGACGTTGCGGCGACGCTCGATGCGATCCGAGTCGCTGAGGCCGTGAGAGGAGCATAGATGCCGCGTCGATATTTCGGGACGGATGGCGTGAGAGGCCGCGTCGGCGAGCACCCCATGACCGTCGACTTCGCCCTCAATCTCGCAAGCGCGGCGGCGCGTGTGCTGGCTCCCGGCGGCGGGCGGGTGCTGATCGGCAAGGACACGCGCGTCTCGGGCTACATGTTCGAGTCCGCGCTCGAAGCCGGGTTCGTGGCCGCGGGCGTCGATGTCATGCTCATCGGGCCGCTGCCCACCCCGGGCATCGCGTATCTCACGCGCCGCTTCGAGTGCTCCTTCGGCGTCGTCATCAGCGCCTCGCACAATCTTTTCGACGACAACGGGATCAAGTTCTTCGACGCGAGCGGCGGGAAGCTCTCCGACGAGCTCGAGGAGAAGATCGAGGCGGAGCTCGAGCGGGGGCCGGTCACCCGGACATCGCGCAGCCTCGGGCGCGCCACCCGCGTGGACAAATCGCGCGGACGCTACCAGGAGTTCTGCGCCTCGACGCTCCCCTCCGGCGTGAATCTGCAGGGGCTGAAGATCGTCATCGATTGCGGCAACGGCGCTTGCTACAAGGTGGGTCCGCGCCTGCTCGCCGACCTCGGCGCGGAGATCGTGCCGATCGGCTGCTCCCCGAACGGCCGCAATATCAACGACGGCTGCGGCTCGCTCGCGCCGGATCTCCTGCAGCTCACGGTGCCCGGCGTGCGGGCCGCGGTCGGCATCGCGGTGGACGGCGACGGCGACCGGCTCGTCATGGTCGATCATCTCGGACGGGTGGTGGACGGGGACCAGCTGCTCTACATCATGGCGCGCGCCCGCAAGCGCGACGGCACGCTTCGCGGCCCCGTCGTCGGTACGGTGATGAGCAACTTCGGCCTGGAGCTCGCGCTGCGCGGGGAGGGGATCGAGTTCCTGCGAGCGTCGGTCGGAGACCGGTACGTGCTCGCCCTCATGCGCGAGTCGGGCGCGACGCTCGGAGGGGAGACCTCGGGACACATCCTCCTGCTCGACAAGACGACGACCGGCGATGCGCTCGTGAGCGCGCTGCAGGTGCTCGCCGTGGTCAAGCAGACCGGGCAGAGCCTCGCCGAGCTCGCGGCCGGCATGCCGAGGTTCCCGCAGGTGCTGCTCAACGTGAAGGTAGCCAAGCGCTTCGACCCGCAGACCGCTCCCCGCTTGGGCGAGGCCGT
>JASHYG010000074.1 GCA_030043215.1 Gammaproteobacteria bacterium | reverse complement strand
GATTCGCATCCGACCGCCCACCGTGCGCCCTGGCTCATGCGCTATGCCGATTGGGAGCTCCTCCGCAAGTGCACCACTCCCGTGCTGCTGATCAAGAGCCGGCGGCGGTACCATCGACCGAAGATTCTTGCGGCATTCGATCCGGCGCGCTCGTGCGGGAAGCCCGCGAGTCTCGACCAGGAGATCCTGCGGTACGCGTCGGCGCTCGCCGATGGGCTTCACGGCACCTTGCATGCACTCCATGCGTACGAGCCGACGGTGGCATTCCCGCGGACCCGCAAGGGGGAGCGGGGCCGCAGGAATGGGCCGTACGCGGTGCGGGCGGCGAATGAGGCCTGGAATGCCGCGGCGGGGCTCGAGGAGTTACTGCGCTGGAGCGGCGTTCCAAAAAGCCGCCGGCACGTCGTGCCTGGGCGCGCGAACGAAGCCATCGAAAAAGTGGCAGGCAACCTCCACAGCAGCATTGTGGCGCTCGGCACCGTATCGCGGTCGGGTCTTAGCCGGTTGACCGCCGGCAACACGGCCGAGCATGTCCTCGATCACCTGCACTGCGACGTTCTCATCGTCAAGCCGCGCGACTTCCGCAGCGCCGTGTCGCGTCAGCCGCGCGGCGTACAGGTCATCGCGCTTGCGGGTAACTGACCGAAGCTGGACTCACGCGCCTTTCATTGAACGCTCCGGATGCGACGAACCCGTTCGATCGCCCACGCCGATTGAGGTTGTCTCATCGCTCGACATCGCGGGTATGCGGGATTCTGCGTATTGGCGCGCGGGGTCCACTCCGGGAGAGTACGGCTATCCGAGTGGCGCTAAGTGTGCGTGCTACGGGAGGAAACCAACCGCATCGCCCCATAGAGGCCGCATTATGTCAAACGTTGAGCAATTGCGCGCGATCGCACTTGCGGGACGGATCGAGTGAGCGCGGAATTCCCCGAGTTCCTCGCGGGCCTTCTCAGTCCGCGCGCCTATCCCCACCCGGCCGAACGCATCGAGATCATCGAGACCCACATCTCCTGGGTGCTGCTTGCCGGAGGATTCGCGTACAAGATCAAGCGTCCGGTGCGCTATCCGTTCATCGATCTACGCACGCCTGAGCGTAGACGCTTCCTATGCGAGGAGGAGCTGCGCCTCAACCGCCGCTTCGCTCCGGAGTTGTACCTCGATGTTTCGCCCATCGTATGCGTCGACGGCGCGGCGAGGATTGGCGGGGATGGACCGGCGGTCGAGCACGCGGTGCGCATGCGCAGGTTCGATCGTACCCAGGAGCTCGACTGGCTACTCAATACCCGGCGCATCGAGCCCCTCGAGCTCGAGGCCTTCGGGCGCGAGCTCGCCGCGATTCATGCGAGGCTTCCCGTCGCCCGCGAGGGTGAGCTCTGGGGACGCGCGTCCGAGGTGCACGCGCTCGTGATGCGCAATCTCGATGAATGCGCCGAGGCGAGTGCCGTGTTTGGACGGCGCGATGAGGTGCTTGCACTCGCCGGCCCGCTCGAAGCACGCCTCGTGGCCGCGGCGCCCTGGATGGCCGCTCGCCGCGCTGCAGGCCGCATTCGCGAATGCCACGGAGATCTTCACAGCCGCAACGTCGTGCGTATCGAATCGCGCCTGGTCGCCTTTGACTGCCTGGAGTTCGATCCGGCGTTGCGCTGGATCGATGTGGCCGATGAGATTGCGCTCCTCTCGAGCGACCTTCTCGCCCGCGACCGCTCCGTGCGGGCGCACGCGTTCCGCGGCGGCTACCTCGCCGAGAGCGGCGACTATCAGGCCTGCGGGGGTCTCAAGCTCTATCAGGCGCACCGAGCGCTCGTGCGCGCGAAGGTGGCCGCCCTCGCATCCTCCGGTCGGGCCGACGCAGCCGAACGCGAGACCCTGAGCGCCGAGCATCTCGCCCTTCTCAACTGTGCACGGGCATTCCTCGTTGGAGCCTCGGACCGCCCGTTGCTCCTGCTCATGTACGGTCTCGCCGCTTCCGGGAAGACCTGGCTCGCGCGCCTCCTTGCGCCACGCCTCGATGCGGTGCATCTGCGATCGGACATCGAGCGCAAGCGGCGTGCGGGACTGGGTGCCTTGTCGTCCTCTCACTCGGGTCTGGGGACGGGGATCTATGGCTCCGGGGCGAGCGAGGCCGTCTATGAAGATCTGGCGCACGCGGCCGAAGAAGTACTCGCGGGTGGGTATACCGTGATCGTCGATGCAACGTTCCTTAAGCGGGCGCAGCGGGCGTTATTTGCGGAGCTGGCTCGGCGCCTCGAGGTGCCGTTGCACCTGGTGCGCTGCGAGGCGCCGCCCCCTGTTCTGCGGGCGCGCATCGTGGCGCGTCGGCGTCGCGGGCGCGATGCCTCCGAGGCCGACGAGGCAGTTCTCGAGTGGCAGATGGCCCACCTCGAGCTCCTCACTCCCGAGGAGGGGATCGATACGACCGGGGTCGAGTCGACCGATGCCGGCACGCTCGAGAAGATCCTCGGGCACATTCGCGGTGCAGCCGAGGCGCGGAAGGCGGCCTCACATGGTCGGAGGTGACGGTACGATGAGCTGGGGCCCGCGCACGCGCCGCGTGATACGGCTGCGGAACTTCTTCGGCTTCACAATGAGGACATCACAGGCGAGCTGGTCGAGCACGCGCTCGGCGGTGTTCCCGATGAGAAGGCGGTTGAGTCCGGAGCGGGAGATGGCGCCCATGACGACGATACCGCATTGAGATTCACTTGCCGTCTCGACGATCGCATCTGTCGGATGTCTCCCAATCACATGGAGGCGGCCGGTGGGCAAGCGGAGGCGGCGCAGCGTGCGCTCCAGGGCGGCTCTGGCCTGCGCCTTCCTCTCGAGCTGTGCCGCTGCGATGAGCGCCAAGCTCGCAGCCCCGATCGGCGGGATACCGAGCGGCGCGGGATCATAGGCGTATACAGCGTGAAGTGGACCGCGGAGCGCCCCGGCAACCACCGAGCCCAAGCGCAGAATCTCCTGATCGAGCCTGAGCGGCTTGGCGAACGCGTGCGAGGGATCGACCGCCGCGAGCACCCGCGGCCGGCGGTACGGTTTGGAGCTCTTCACGAGGAGCACCGGAGCCGAGCTCTGGCGCAGGAGCTCCCAGTCCGTGAACCGGAGGAGCCAGGCGGCACGATGGCTCCTCGGGTGAGCGTCCGCGACGATGAGATCGGCACCGAATGCCCGAGCGGCGCGCAGGACCGCCTCATGTGCGGGGAAATCCCACTCGACCGATGAGCTCACGTCGATATGCTGGCGCCGCAAACCCCTTGCGAGGGCATCGAGCTTCGCGAGCGCGGCGCGGTATCGCTCATCCTCGAGCTCGCGCGGGCTCGCGCCGTTGAAGCCGTAGACGTCGACGTATACGGGCTCGGAGAGCGCATGGAACAGTCGAAGCTGCGCCCCACAGGCCCTGGCGAGGTGCGCGGCCTTGGAAAGGGCGGGTGATGAAGCACGGGGCTCTTTGACGGCGACCAGAATGCGGCGGAGGGTTCTCATCGGGCTCGACTCCTCGTGGAACGTCGAGCCATCCTCGTGCATGGGATGCGGTCGCCGCTATGCGTAGCTCTCCGAGCGCCGTCCGCAGAACTACCTAGCTCGATCGTTCCTCGGCGCCGATGCGTGCCAGGCAAGCAGTGTCTTGACGATCGTGAGGAGCTCATCCGCGTTGATCGGCTTGCTCGCCACGCGAATTCGCTCATCGGGCTTGAGGTCCCGGATCATCGAGGAGGTGTCCCCCGTCATGAGGACCACGCAGAGTCCCTCACCGAGGACACTGCGCAGGGCGGTGATGACCTCCACGCCCGTCTCGCCGTGGTCCAGGTGATAGTCGGTGATCAGGAGATTGACTTCCGGATTCTCGTTGGCGAGCTTGACGGCCTCACCCAGCGAGGCCGCAGTGATGACACGATAACCCTCGACCTTGAGCAGCATGGCGGTGGCGTTGCGAACGCCGGTATCGTCATCGACGAGGAGAATCCGAGGAGAAGCCGTCGATTGACCTTTCGGAGCAGCCGCTGCGGCTCGGGGCGCACTGCGCGAGGTGTGGACCCCGCTCGCGAGCGGCAGCTCGAGAGCGAACACCGATCCGCGCCCGACCTCGGAGCGCACTTCGAGCTTGAGGCCAAGCAGCGTCACCAGGCGATGAACGATGCTGAGGCCCAAGCCATAGCCTTCGCGGCTGGTATTGCTCGCCACACCGACCTGATAGAACTCATCGTAAATGTAAGGCAGCTGATCAGCCGGAATACCGATACCGGTGTCGACAACCTCCACGTGCACCTCGGAGGGACGCACGAGACAGCGCAAGTCGACGAAGCCCCTGCGTGTGTACTTGATCGCGTTCGAGACGAGATTGCGCAGGATCTGCCCGACGAGGGAGGGGTCCGAGTGCGCGTAGTGCTCTGCTGCCTCCACCCGCAGCTCGAGACCCTTGCTGGCCGCTACACTCGTGAATTCGTCGCGCATCTCCTCGAACAAGGCGGCCACCCTAAAGTCGGTCGGGTCGGGGCGGATCGCCCCGGACTCGAGCTTGCTGATGTCGAGCAGCGCTCCCATCAGGCGCGACATGGCATCGACAGCCCGCCCCTGCTGGGTGACGGCATCGATCGCCGTGGGGTCGGTCGTTATCCTCGAGAGCGTGCCGTTGAGCAGCGAGAGCGTCTGCAGCGGCTGGCGCAGATCATGGCTCGCCGTTGCGAGGAACCGGCTCTTGGCCTGATTGGCGCGATCGGCCTCCTCGCGCGCCTGAGTGAGTGCGGTCTGGATCCGCTTTCGATCGCTCACGTCGCGAATGGCGGCGGCCACCAGCAGCCGCTCGCCGTCCTCGATCGGACTCAGGCTGATCTCGACCGGTAGCTCCGTGCCGTCATGTCGCAGCGCGAAGAGGTCGAGATCGACACCCATCGGGCGCATGCGCGCGCTGCGGCTGTAGTTGTGGCGATGGCTCAGGTGGGCGGTGCGGAAGCGCTCTGGCAGCAGCCGCTCGATCTTGCTGCCGAGCAGCTCCTGCGATGTGTAACCGAAAAGGAGCTCGACCTGCCGGCTTGCGAAGACGATGACTCCCTCGGGATCGACGACCACGATGGCGTCGGGCGCGGACTCGAGGACCTTGCCTAAGAACTCGGGAGAGAGCATGGGAGTGTGAGCTCACCGGACCCCAAAAATCGGATGATACTCCCGATGCGCGGGGCGCTTAAGAGATCTCACTCCGTCGTGGAAGCGGCCTCGGAACCGGCCACTAGGTCGAGGAGTTCGGTCGTGACCTCCTCCTGACGGGCCTGCCGGGCCTCGCGTCCGAGCTCCTCGAGCTTGTGCGAGAGATGATCCTCTGCCGCCTCCATGGCGTTGAAGCGTGCGGCATTTTCACTCGCGAGCGACTCGGTGGCGGCTTCCGTCAGCAGCGCGAAGACGTACTCTGCAGCCAGTTTCTCGAGCAGTATCGCGGGCGGCAAGTGGTGCAGGGGAGGTAATCTCGCGGCAGCGCCCGCGGAGTGCGGCAGGGAAAGCGGGAAGAGCGCTCGGGTCTCGACGCGAGGTGTCGTGCCGCGCTCGGTGCGGACGAAGACCACCTCGGCGCGCCCGATCTCTCCACGGGCGATCAGGCGGTAAAGCGCAGTCACAATGCCCCGCACGGCTTCCGGGACGCTCGCAAGGCGCGTCGGCGCGGCGAAGGATGCAAGGCTCCGCCATCCACGTCCCTCGGCGAGCATGCTGCCGCGCGTGCCGAGAATGAGGAGCCTATCCTCGGGAGCGAGCATGCTTCTCGCGGCCTCGAGCAGCCGCTCGTTGAACCCGCCTACGAACCCGTGCTCGCTCGTGCACAGCACGAGCGCGCGATGCGGCTGGATCGATGTCGCGGGCGTTGAGCGGTCAGACCACAGCAGGAGCGCGTCGGCGATGGCGGTCGCAAGGGTCGCCGCATACGCGCGGACGCCTCCGAGTGCACGCTCGGCCTCGAGCACGCGCATGCTGGCAAGCGAGCGCATGGCGCCGATGATGCGCTCGAGTTCCTCGAGGCTCCCGAGCCGCGTCTCGATGTCGGCTAAGCGCACGAGCGTGATCCCGCCGGATCGACACTCGTCGCCGGCTGCGGGGTGCGGAGCGACTCGACGAGCGCCGTCAATGCCGCCTTCAGCCGCTCGTGCAGTGCCACGGACAGTGGTGGAGATCGGTCGTCGAGGGCGAGGGCTTCGGGGCAGCGCTCGGCAAGCCAGGCTCCCAGGTGCAACCGGAACGGCTCGATCGACTCGAGCGGCAACTCATCGAGCAGACGCTCGGCGAGGGCAAGCAGCAAGGCCACCTCGACGGCGAGCGGAGCCGGCGAAAACTGGGGCTGTCCGAGCACCGCACGGATGCGCCGCCCGTGCTCGATCACCCGGCGGGTGCGCTCATCGACCAGGGTACCGAAACGCGTGAACACCTCCAGCTCGAGGAATTGCGCATACTCGAGGCGCAAGCTGTCCGAGAACGGCTTCAAGGCCGGTGCCTGAGCCTTCCCGCCGACTCGCGAGACGCTCTTGCCCACGTCCACGGCGGGCTTCTGGTCCTCGTTGAAGAGGTGCGGATCGAGGTAAATCTGGCCGTCGGTGATCGAGATGAGGTTCGTTGGGATGTAGGCGCTCAAGTTCCCGGCCTGAGTCTCTGCAATCGGCAGCGCCGTGAGGGAGCCGCCGCCGCGCTCGGGCGCAAGTTTCGCCGAGCGCTCGAGTAGCCGGGAGTGAATGTAGAAGATGTCGCCGGGATAGGCCTCGCGTCCGGGCGGGCGCCGCAGGAGAAGGGAGATCTGCCGGTAGACGGCGGCGTGCTTGGTGAGATCGTCGATCACGAGTAACACGTCCCGCCCGCGCCCCATGAAATGCTCGGCCATCGTGCAGGCCGCGTACGGGGTGAGCCACTGAAGGCCGGGTGTCGCATCGGCCTCGCCGACGACGAACACGCAGCGCTCGGGGGCTCCATGGTGGCGGACCGCTTCGATCACTTCCGCGACCGAGGAGGCCTTCTGACCGACGGCGGCGTAGAGGCAAATGACATCGCTGGATCGCTGATGAATGATGGTGTCGAGTGCGATCGCCGTCTTGCCGGTGCCGCGGTCGCCGATGATCAGCTCGCGCTGACC
>JASHYG010000073.1 GCA_030043215.1 Gammaproteobacteria bacterium | reverse complement strand
CATTTTACCGGCGCGAACGAGCAACGGTGCAGCGGCGAAGGTCCCTGCGCGCGGAGCAGCCGCAGATGCGCGGGTGTCCCATACCCCTTGTGCGCCGCGAAATCGAACCCTGGGTAGCAGGCGTCGAGCCGCCGCATCATGGCATCCCGGTACGTCTTGGCGAGAATCGACGCGGCGCTGATCGCGGCAACGGAGCTGTCCCCGCGCACGATTGCCTCCACGGTGCAGGCGAGCGGCAGGTCCGCGAGGCAAGGCGTGCAATTGCCGTCCACCTGCACGTGCGTCGGACGGACTGGCAACGCGAGCAAGGCCCGCCGCATCGCGAGGAACGTCGCCTGCAGGATGTTGAGCTCGTCGATCTCCTCGCGGTCGGACCAGGCGACCGCCCATGCGAGGGCTCGCGCACGAATGATGGGCGCCAGCGTCTCCCGCACCTGCGGCGCGAGCACCTTGGAATCGGCGAGGCCGTCGATGCGGCGCCGCGGGTCGAGGATCACCGCGGCGGCGACGACAGGTCCGGCGAGGGGGCCGCGGCCCGCCTCGTCCACCCCCGCGATGCGTCCCGCCGGCCTCACCTTGCCACCAGGTCGAGTATGGCGTCGGCCGCGCGGTCGGCACCACCGAGCCGCAGCGTCTCGTGCACCCGCCGGAACTCGCGTTGCAGCTCCTCTCCGCCCGCGCGGTCATCGAGCTGCCCGAGCACCGCGGCCCCCAGCGCTTCCGGCGTCACCTCGTCCTGCAGGAACTCCGGCACGAGCCGGCGCCCGGCGAGCAGGTTGGGCTGCGAGAAGTACGGCACCTTGACCAACCCCAACCGCTTGATGACGGTGTACGTCAGTGCGCTGAATCGGTAGGCGACCACCATCGGACGCTTGCAGAGCAAGGCTTCGAGCGTCGCGGTTCCCGAGGCAATGAGCGCGGCGTCGGCGGCGATGAGCGCGCGCTGCGCTTCACCGTCCAGGATGCGAACGTCCCGCCATTCGAGGGAGTGCATGTGACGCTCGAAGACCCGTTGCACCGGCGCCGAGGCCATCGGCGCGACGAATTGTACCGTCGGACGGCGCGCCTGCATCCAGCGGGCCGCCGCGAGGAAGTCCCGGCCGAGCCTCTCGACCTCGCCGAGCCGGCTGCCGGGCAGCAGCGCGACGACGGTGGCGGCCGGATCGATGCCGAGCTCGCGCCGCGCGCGGAGGCGGTCGACGTCGAGCGGAATCTGATCCGCGAGTGGATGGCCGACGAACAGGGCCCGCACGCCGTGCCGCGCGTAGAAATCCACCTCGAACGGCAGCAGGCACAGCACCAGATCGTAGGCGCGCGCGATCCGGTGCACGCGGCCCTGGCGCCACGCCCAGACCTGCGGACTCACGTACTGCACGGTCGTGAGGCCCGCTCTCCTCAGCTGCTGCGCGAGCCCGAGATTGAAGGCCGGGGAATCGATGCCGACGAACACGTCGGGCCGCTCGGCGGCGAGCCGCTTGCGCAACCGCCTGCGCAAGCCGATGAGCCGGGGCAGGTGCTTGAGCGGCTCGAACAGCCCCATCACGGCGAGATCGTGGGCGGATGCCCACGCCTCGCACCCGCAGGCGCTCATCAGGGGGCCCGCCACACCGAAGCAGTGCAGCTGCGGCACCCGGGCGCGCAGCGCCCGGATCAGCGCCGCGCCCAGCTGATCGCCGGAGGTCTCCCCGGCGACCAAAGCGAGCTCGAGGACCTTGGGAGAGCTTGCCACTCGCGCCGCCCCGCGCCGCGCGCCACGGCTCAGCGGGTGAGGCTGCGGGTGGAGCGGCCGATGAACTCGACGAGCGGCGCGAGCTCCGGCTGCTCGCGGGCGAGCGCGGCCAAGCGCTCGGCCGCCTCCTCGAGCTTCAGCTCCATCCGGTAGAGGATGCGGTAAGCCTCGCGGACGTTACGGATCTGCTCCTCGTTGAAACCGCGGCGCCTGAGCCCCTCGGAGTTCACCCCGTGCGGCACCGCAGGATTGCCCGCGACCATGACATACGTCGGTACGTCGCGGCTGACGATCGAGCCACCGCCGAGGAACGCGTGCGCGCCGATCTTGACGAACTGATGTATCGCCGTGAGCCCCCCGAGGATCGCCCAGTCGCCGATCTCCACATGGCCGGCGAGCGAGGCACAGTTGGCGAACACCGTACTGTTGCCGATCTGGCAATCGTGGGCCACGTGCGAGAACGCCATGAAAAGATTGTCGTTGCCGATGCGGGTGACCCCCTTGCCGTGAGTCGTGCCGCGGTTGATGGTGCAGCTCTCGCGAAACACGTTGTGGTCGCCGATCTCGAGGCGGGTGGGCTCGCCACGGTACTTCTTGTCCTGCGGCGCATCGCCCAGTGAGGCGAACTGGAATACGCGGTTGTCGACGCCCAGGGTCGTCGGCCCATTGATGACCGCATGGGGACCGATGACGCTGCCCGGCCCGATCTCCACGTCCGGCCCGATGACCGAGAACGGTCCGACGGTCACATCCGACGCGAGCCGCGCCTGCGGCGACACGACCGCCCGCGGATCGATCACCGCGAGGCCTCCGGCACCAGCATCATGTCCGCGCTCGCCGCCTCGTCCGTACCGATGTAGGCCACCGTCGAGAACCGCCAGATGCCCCTCAGCGCACGCTCGACGCGCGCCGTGAGGATGAGCTGATCTCCCGGCACGACGGGCTTGCGGAAGCGGGCCTTGTCGATGCCGGCGAAGTAGAACTTCGTGTTCTCGTCGGGGATCACCCCGCCCGTCACGAACGCGAGGATGCCCGCCGTCTGCGCCAGCGCCTCGATGATGAGCACCCCCGGCATGACCGGACGACCCGGAAAGTGGCCGGAGAAGAACGGCTCGTTGAAGGTGACGTTCTTGAGCGCGCGGATGCTCTCGCGGGCGTGAAGCTCGAGCACCCGATCGACGAGCAGGAAGGGGTAGCGGTGCGGCAGCTGCTTGAGAATGGCCAGGATGTCCATCTGCGTCGTTTCAGTCATCGTGAGCACCCCGCGCGTTGCCGACGAGCTTGGCTACCGCGCGCTCAACCGCAGCGAGCCGATCGTACAGTGATGAGAGCCGCTTGAAGCGCGCGACGAGCTTGCGCCAGCTGTGCGCCTCCTCCAAGGGAATGCCGGAAGAGTATACCCCGGGGCTCGTGATGGAATGGCTCACCATCGTCGTGCCGGTGACCACCACATCGTCGCAGATCGAGAGCCAGCCGCCGATCGACACCGCACCGCCGATCATGCAGCGCCGGCCGATGACCGTGCTGCCGGAGATCCCGGTACAGCCGGCGATCGCCGTGTGCGCGCCGATGCGCACGTTGTGGCCGATCTGGATGAGATTGTCGAGCTTGACCCCGTCCTCGAGGACCGTGTCCTCGATGGCGCCCCGATCGATGGTGGTGTTCGCGCCGATCTCGACGTCGGCGCCGATGCGGACTCTTCCGACCTGCGGCACCTTCACCCACCTTCCGCCGTCCTGCGCGAAACCGAAGCCGTCGCTGCCGATCACGACTCCCGGATGAACCAGCGTCCGGGCACCGATCGTGACCCCCTGGCCGAGCGTGACCCGCGCCACCAGCCAGACCTCTTCCTCGACGCGGACGTCGCGGCCGAGCACGCAATGGGGACCGATCACCGCCCGGGGACCGACGGCTGCATGGGCGCCGACGACCGCGAGCGCGCTCACATGCGCGGAGGGATCGATGCGAGCCTCAGGATCGATCACGGCGGTGGGATGCACCCCGGGCGCCGGCCTCTCGCGGGGATGCAGCACCGCGGCGATGCGAGCGAAGGTCGCGCGAGGATTCTCCGAGACCAGAGCCGCCACCGGACAGCCGGCGGCGGATTCGCGGTCGAGCACGACGGCGGCCGCCCGGGTCTCCCCGAGCTGGCGGCTGTGGCGCGAGTCCGCGAGGAACGCGACCGCCCGGCCGTGCGCCTGGCCGAGAGTGGCCACGCTGTCGACGAGCGCCGCAGGATCGCCATGCAGCTCGCAGCCGAAGCGTACCGCGAGCTCGCCGAGCGAGATCGTCATGCCATCGCCCCCTGCGGGGAACTGGCCCCCAAGGTACGCGGCCGCTAGTGGCTGGACCTCGCCTTGCGCGGTGCCGCCGTACCGCTGGCCCCCGCGGCCTGCTGCAGGCGCGCGAGGATCGCCGGCGTGATGTCGATGGCGTTGGTCTCGTAGATCACGCCGTCGGCCAGCACGAGGTCGAAGTTCTGCGCCTTCGCGTAGGTGCGCACCTGATCCGTCAGGATGCGCTGCAGGCTCGACAGCTCCTCGTTGCGCCTCTGCGTGAAATCATCCTGCAGCTCGCTCGACCTTCTCTGCAATTCGCGATCGCTGTCCTGCAGCTCGCTCTGCGTCTTGTCGCGCTGCTCGTCGGTCATGGTGGCGGCATCCCGCTGGAACTGGTCCGCACGGGCCTTGAACGACGCCTGCAGCTTGTTGAGCTCGTCCTGCCGTGGCAGGAACTCGGCGCGCAGCTTCGCCTGGATCGCCTTGGCCTGCGGGGACTGTTGCAACAGCGTGGAAAAGTTGACGTAGCCGATCTTCAGGTCCGCCCATGCGGGGGACGTCGCGAGAATCAACGCGGCAGCGGCACCCCAAACTACTGACTTGATCACATCCACCTCTTGATCACGGGCCATGAGCCCGAATCGGTTGGGCCCGCGCCCGACCTGGTCAGGGCTAACGCCCGGATTTACATGGGCTTACGCCCGGGTTTTCATGGGCTTGCGCCCGACTCTTCATGAGCTTACGCCCAATTATCCCTCATTGTAGCCGAAGTCGTCGCGGCTGTGAGGACCCGCGCCCGGGCTGCGGGCGGGCGGGCCGGGGGACCGCTAGAACGCGTTTCCAATATCGAACTGGAAGCGCTCGACGTTGTCGCCCCAGTTGACGCCGTCCTCCTCGGTCTTGGCGTTCAGAGGGATCGCGAAACTGAAGCGCAGCAACCCCATGGGGGCAAGCCACTCCACGGAGAGACCGACCGACTCCTTCAAGTTGCCCAGGCTGAAATCGTAGTTGGTGACGGGACCCAGCGAGCCGTAGACCGTCGTCCCGGTCGAGTACCCGTAGGGGGGAGCGTAGAACGTCGGACCGCACACGGACTGGTTCGAGGAGTCCCTGACGCATCTCGATGTAGCGAAGACATTCCCAGCGTCGAAGAACAGCTTGATCCGGGCGCTGGACTCGAACTTATCGGGCGTCGGCAGGATGAGCTCGGCGCGCCCGAGCGTGTTGATGTTGCCGCCGTACGGATTGCCGTACTGGTCCTTCGGCCCGAGGGATCCCGGGTAGAAGCCCCGCACCGAGTCCGGGCCGCCTCCGAAGTACAGGGCGTAGGGGGGCAGCGCCGTGGTCTTGCCGAGGCCCTGCCCATAGCCGAGCTGCAAGTTGAAGTCTGCCGTGAACTTGCCGAACAGCGGAACGTACTGCAGGTAGTTGAAATTGCTCGACCAGTACTGCACGGAGCCTGTCGGCAGACCGTACCGGCCCGAGAGGACGACGTAGAGGCCGCGGTCGGCAAACAGCGTCTTGTTCCGCGAGTCGTAGGTCCAGCCGCCGACGACCTCCGGGATGACGAACCGGGTGCCGAAGGCCTCGGCGGTCTCCGTCACGTAGTTGCCGGTCGCGTAGTCGTAGACCGATCCGACACCTCCGCTGTAGTGGTAGGTGCTGCCGTTCTCTTGGACCCACTGCTGCGCCTGGATCGCGCTGTCCCCGCTGATGGCGAGGAGCTGCGCGTCCTCGACGTCGGCACCGATGCTCAGGAACTGCGGCTCGCTGATCGGATAGGCGAAGCTGATCGCGGCCGTCAGCAGTTTGGTCGAGAACTCGGAGGAGGTGGCGATGAACTGGCTCACGTCCCGGTAGCTGAACGAGATCGATCGGGAAACCTGGTTGATGGTCATGTACGGATCGGTCTCGGTGATGGTGTAGACCTTGTTGTACGCTCCACCCTCGAGGTCCACGGAGAGCCGCTGACCCGTTCCCATGAAGTCCGCGTCGGTGAAATCGCCGTTGAGCGTGAGCTTGTAGAGCTCCGAGTAGCCGACACCGCCCGTGATCGACGACCCGGGACCCTCCTCGATCTTGTAATCGACATCCACCTGATCCGCCGAGCCCGGCACCTTGTTGGTGTCGGACGTGACGGACTTGATATAGGGCAGACGCTGGATACGCTGCTTCGAGCGCTCGAGCGCCGCGTTGGACAGCCACCCGCCCTCGAGCTGCCGCAGCTCGCGCCGGAGCACCTCGTCGTTGATCTTCGTGACCCCCGAGAAGGTCATGTTGCGCACGTACACCCGATTGCCCGGCTCGACGAAGAAGGTGAGCGCAACCTGGTGGGTCTCATCGTCGGTCGTCGGCACGGGATCGACCTTCGCGAACGCATAGCCATCCTCGCCCAGCCGGTTCTGCATCAGATCCTGGGTCGCCGTGATGAGCTTGCGCGAGTAGATCTCCCCTGGCTTGACCAGCAACAGCCGCGCGAGCTCCGGCTCCGGCACGACGAACGTTCCGGCGAGCTTCACGCTCGAGATCTTGTAGACCGCCCCCTCGGTCACGTTGATGTCGATGTAGATGTCGCTCTTCTGCGGGGAGATCTGCACCTGGGTCGAGGTGACCTGGAAGTTCGCGTAGCCGCGGTCCATGTAGTACGAGCG
>JASHYG010000072.1 GCA_030043215.1 Gammaproteobacteria bacterium | reverse complement strand
CTGCGCGAGCAGCTCGAGGCGTTGCTCCCCACCCGGCTCGGCGCGCTCGCGCGCTTCGCGGGGTCGCGGCGCAGCCTCGTGCAGCGCATGCTCCGCGCGAGCGAGCGCCGGCCTTTCTGGGAGCGCATCTTCGGCGGCCCCGTGAGCGCTCAGGTGCTCGCGGGCGACGAAGGCGCGGCAGAAGGGACATTCGACCGTGAGCTCGTCGCAGCCCATGACGGCCGTCCAGCGGCAGGCGAGGTGTACCTCATCGGCGCCGGCCCCGGGGACCCCGACCTCCTCACGTTGCGGGCGCTGCAGCTGCTCCAGCAGGCCGACGTGATCCTCTACGACCGCCTCGTCTCCAAAGAAGTGCTCGACCGCGCGCGCCGCGAGGCGGAGCGGATCTTCGTCGGCAAGCACCACGGCGGCTGCCGCACCGCCCAGGAGCACATCCACGAGCTGCTGGTGAGCCATGCCGAGCGGGGCCTCAAGGTCGCCCGTCTCAAGGGCGGCGATCCGCTCATCTTCGGGCGCGGCGGCGAGGAGATTCGCGTCCTCGTGCAGCACGGCATCCCCTTCACGGTGGTGCCGGGCATCACGGCCGGGCTCGCGGCCGCCGCGGCGGCGGCCATTCCGCTCACGCAGCGGGATCTCGCCCAGTCGGTCACCTTCGCCACGGGACACTTTGCCGACGGCGACGGACTCGACTGGCAAGCCTTTGCGCGGCCGCGGCACACCGTCGTGTTCTACATGGGCGTCGCGCAGATGGAGCGCATCGTGAGTCGTCTGCTCGCCGCCGGCGCTCCGCGGGAGCGACCTGCGGCCATCGTCGAGCGGGCGACGCTGCCGGGCGGGCGGGTCCTGCGCGGCTCGCTCGGCGATATCGCATCGCTCGCCCGCGCGGTGCGCGTCGCGGCGCCCGCCCTGCTCATCATCGGCGAGGCCGCCGCCGCCGAGCGCGGGAGCGCCGTCATTGAAACTCTCACGGAAGCTCTGAGGGGCGTCGCATGAGCGTGCAGAAGGGGTTCGCGGGATCGGTCGGCAACACCCCGCTCATCCGGCTGCGGGCCGTGAGCGAGGAGACCGGCTGCGAGATCCTCGGCAAGGCGGAGTTCATGAACCCGGGCGGCTCGGTGAAGGACCGCGCGGCGCGGGCCATCATCGAGGATGCCGAGAAGCGCGGCGAGTTGAAGCCGGGCGGCATCGTCGTCGAGGGCACGGCCGGCAACACCGGCATCGGGCTCGCGCACGTCTGCGACGCGCGCGGCTATCGCTGCATCATCGTGATGCCGGACAACCAGTCCCCCGAGAAGTACCAGCTGCTCGAGATGCTCGGCGCGGAGGTCTACAAGGTGCCGACCGTGCCGTACAGCAACCCCAATCAGTACCAGAAGGTCGCGCAGCGCGTCGCGGCCTCGCTCCGCAATGCGATCTGGTCGAACCAGTTTGATAACACAGCGAACCGCCGCGCGCACCTCGAGACCACGGGGCCCGAGATCTGGACGCAGACGGGCGGCCGGATCGACGCCTTCGTCTCCGCCGCGGGCACGGGCGGCACCATCGCGGGCGTCTCCGAGTACTTGAAGTCGCAGCGCCGCTCCGTTCGGTGTGTACTCGCGGATCCCCCGGGGAGCAGTCTCTACGAGTTCGTCCGCAACGGAGTGCTCAAGGCGACCGGCACCGGCTCCATCACCGAGGGCATCGGCATCGGCCGCGTGACCGCCAACTTCGCGAATGCGCCGGTCGACGACGCGGTTCACGTCGAGGACGCGGACACCGTCCGCCACGTGTACCGGTTGCTGCGCGAGGAAGGCCTGCTCCTCGGCAGCACGAGCGGCATCAATGTCGCGGCCGCCGTGCGGGTCGCGCGCGAGCTCGGCCCCGGCCATACGGTGGTGACCGTGCTCTGCGACGGCGGAGCGAAGTATCAATCCCGGCTTTTCAACCGCGAGTGGCTCGCGCAGAAGGGGCTCTCCGCGAGCGCCGGCGAGCCCCGCAAGAGCGAGCGTATCGCACTGGAGAACGTCCTTGTCGCTTGAGCGTTCGAAGCTCGCGACGGTCACCGATGTGGTGATCGTCGGGGCAGGTCCCGTCGGTCTGTTCCAGGTCTTCGAGCTCGGGCTCTTGGGGCTCCGCGCCGAGGTCGTGGACTCCCTGCCCCAGATCGGGGGCCAGTGCACCGAGCTCTATCCGGACAAGCCGATCTACGACATCCCGGCGATCCCGGTCTTGACCGCGAAGGAGCTCATCGAGCGCCTCGCCGAGCAGATCCGCCCCTTCTCGCCAGGCTTGCACCTCGGCCAGGAAGTGACGGAGGTCAAGCCGCGCGCCGACCGGCGCTTCGATGTGGTCACCAACCGCGGCGCGCGCTTCGATGCGGGCGCGGTGATCATCGCGGGCGGCGTCGGCTCGTTCCAGCCGCGGCGGCTCGGGATCGAGGGGGCCGAGCATCACGAGGGCACGTCCCTTCACTACAAGGTGCGGGATGCCGCCGAGCTCGCAGGGCGGGACCTCGTCATTCTCGGTGGCGGCGACTCGGCGCTCGACTGGACGCTCGAGCTCGTCGAGAAAGCCCGCAGCATCGTGCTGATTCACCGGCGCGGCGAGTTCCGCGCGGCACCGGCCTCCGTCGAGCGGATGCTCGCGCTCCGGGACGAGGGACGGCTCGACTTCATCGAGGGCCAGGTCCAGTCGCTCGTCGAGCAGGACGGCGCGCTGCGGGCAGTCCGCGTCCTCGCCCGCGACGGCGTCACGCGCACCGTGTCGCTCGACCAGCTGCTCGTGTTCTGGGGCTTGCATCCGAAGCTCGGACCGATCGCGGAGTGGGGCCTCGCGCTGCATCGCCGGACCCTCGCCGTCGACACGGCGCGCTTCGAGACGAGCGTGCCCGGCATCTTCGCCGTCGGCGACATCAACGACTATCCGGGCAAGAAGAAGCTGATCCTCTCCGGCTTCCACGAGACGGCGCTCGCGGCGTTCGCCGTCCGCACACACCTCAATCCCGGAGAGAAGGTGCACCTGCAGTACACGACGACGAGCCCGCTGCTGCAAAGACGCCTGGGCGTCAGCGGCGAGGGAGATGCGCCTCGGGAGGATGCTCGATCGCTTGCAGCAAGGCCTCGTTGAAGCGGTCCGGTGCCTCGATCTGCGGGACGTGACCCACGCCCTGCAGCTCGATGACCCTCGAGGAGGGGATGCGCCGGGCGGCACGCCGGGCGAGGTCGGGATAATCTCCGAGCCGCGCGGCGACCTCGGGAGGCGCCGTGTCCCGGAAGGGCTCCGCGCGATCGAGCGTCCCGACGAGGATCACGGTCGGCATGGCGAGCCGATCGAGCTCGTAGAGGACCGGCTGCGTGAAGATCATGTCGGAGATGAGCGCCTGGTTCCAGGCGTAGCGCTCCCGCCCACCGCCGGTATAGAGCGATGCGAGCAGCGTCACCCAGATGTCGTACGCAGGCTTCCAGTTGCCCCCGTAGTAGTCCGTGAGCTCGTAGCGCTTGATGCGCGGCGCGGTGTTCTCGAGCTCCAGGGCGTAGCGCTCGTCGATCGCGAGATACAGCACCCCCTCGGCCTTCCAGTCCTCGAGGCCGAGGGGATCGACGAGCACCAGCTCCGTCACGTCCTGCGGAAACATCAGCGCGTAGCGCGCCGCGAGCATCCCACCCATCGCATGACCCACGAGGATGATGCGGCCTGCCTTGAGGCTGTCGAGGAGCAGGCGCGTGTTCAACGCAAGCTGCTGGAAGCTGTAGGCGTAGTTGACGGGCTTCGATGACTTGCAGAAGCCGAGCTGCTCCGGCACGACCACCCGGAAGCCCGCCCCGTGCAGCTCCGCGACGGCCGCCGCCCACGTCGCGCCGCAGAAGCTCTTGCCGTTGAGCAGCACGACGGTGCGGCCAGCTCCGGGGCCGTGGCTCGATGCATCGGCCGCCACGTCCATGTAGGCCATCTCGTAGCTCTGCGCCTGGGTCCGGAAGCGGTAGAGCCGCACGGTGTAGGGATAGGCGAACCCCTCGAGATTGGGGCCGTAGACGGGCGGGCGCGCGTACGAGGGCATCGCGGCCGCGCACGACCAGGCGGCGAGAACGAGCCATCGCATGGGCGGGCAAGCCTCCTTGTCTTCCCGATCGTACCGGGCTAGCAAGCTCCGTTCCACTCGCGCGCCCGCGCGCGCGCAGCGCAACGGCGGGCGAAACCCGGGTATGCTGCGGCTCTCACGAGGCGGTCGAGAGCCCATGACAGTGATCGAGCGAGCCCCGCAGGAGCCAGCCCCGCAGGATCGGGCCGCGCGGGAGCCGCACCTCGAGGATGGAGCGCACGAACTCGTCGCATGCCCGGACTGCGGGCTCTGGCAGCGCCTGCGGCGCGTGCCGCGCGGCTTTCGCGCGGAATGCCGGCGCTGCCGCAAGGGCCTCGCGCGCCCCCACTCTCGGACGCTCGACGTCTCGTTCGCGCTGGTGACGGCCGCCTTGCTCGTCTGGGTGCCGACCTGCGTTGCGCCTTTCATGATCGTCACCGCGGACGGCGCGGTGCGCACCAGCGCCCTCACGAGCGGCGTGCAAGGGCTGTGGGCGGCCGGCTTCCTGTCCCTGGCCGTGCTCGTCGCCTTGTTCAGCATCGTCGTGCCCTGGATCTATCTCGCGCTCGTCGCGTGCGTGCTCGCCGGCATCCGGATCAGGCCTCTACGACAGCCAGGCAGCGATGCGCCCTCACCTCTCGGAACCCTGTACCGCTGGGCGCTCGCGCTCAGGCCGTGGGCGATGATCGAGGTCTTTCTCCTCGGCGCGTGCGTCGCGTACAGCCGCATGCAATCCGTTGCGTTCGTGAGCATCAGCACCGCCGGCTGGTGCCTGATCGCCGTGACGGTGCTGCTGCTCCTCCTCGATGCCTGCCTCGACGATCGGGCCGTCTGGCGGGCGCTCCCGATCGGGCGCATGCCCCAGGCGGCGGCGCCGTCCCGTCCGGGAGCTCCACTCCCCGCATGCCACGTCTGCCATCTGCCGGTGCCGCAGGCAGGCGCGGGGGACCGCTGTCCGCGCTGCCAAGCGCGGCTCGTCACGCGCAAGCCCCTGTCCATTCGGCGGACCTGGTCGCTGGTGCTGTGCGGGTTCCTGCTCTACATCCCCGCCAACCTCATGCCGGTCGTGAGCATCGAGCAGTTTGGACGTGTCGAGCCCAGCACGATTCTCGGCGGGGTGCTCGAGCTGCTGCGCGACGGCCTGTGGCCACTCGCGGCGATCGTCTTCACGGCGAGCATCACCATCCCGCTTGCGAAGCTCTGCGGACTGAGCTGGAATCTGTTCCTGACCCAGCGGGGCTCGGCTCGGTTCCTGGTCGGCCGGACACGCCTGCACCGAGTGGTCGACCTCGTGGGCCGCTGGTCGAACATCGATGTGTTCATGGTGTCCATCACGGTCGCACTGGTACAGTTCGGCGCACTCACCCGCGTGCGGGTCGAGAGCGGCATGATCGCGTTCGTGGCGGTCGTGATCGTCACGATGATTGCCGCCAGATCCTTCGACAGTCGCTTGATGTGGGACGCGGCGGGAGAGCAAGCGTGACGACCGGTGGCGGGACGGGGGATCGCACGGAGGAGGACGGCGGGCCGCGCGCCGCGGCTGATGCGCTGCGCGAGCAGGACGCCGCAGCCGGCGCGTCGCACGACGAGGCCGCACTGCGCACCGCCTCCTGGCTCTCGTGGGTGTGGCTCGTGCCCGTCCTCGCGGCGTGCGTGGTGCTCTGGCTCGCCTGGCGCAGCCTCGCGCAGCGCGGCCCGCAGATCACGATCGCGCTCGCCGACGCGGGAGCGCTGCAGCCCGGACAGACTCCGATCAGGTACAAGGGCGTCAACGTCGGAATCGTCGAGTCCGTCGAGCTGACGCCCGATGCCACCAAGGTGCTGGTGCGCGCACGGATGACTCGCGCGATCGAGCCCTACCTGGCAGCCGGCGCCCGGTTCTGGATCGTCCAGCCGCGGGTCGGCGCCCAGGGAATCTCGGGCCTCACGACACTCGTCTCCGGCTCCTACATCGAGATGTATCCGGGCCGGGGTGAGGCGCAGCGCACCTTCACGGGCCTCGCCGAGCCCCCGATCCTGCAGCCCGACACGGCGGGAACCTTCTTCACGCTGCTCGCCCCGGATGTGAGCTCTCTCATCCCGGGCTCCTCCATCACTTATCGCGGTATCTCCGTCGGAGAGATCGAGGGCTCCTCCCTCGCGTCCTCCGGAACGCAGGTCGAGATCTATGCGTTCGTGCGCTCTCCGTACGACCACCTCGTGCATCCGCAAACGCGCTTCTGGAACGTCGCGGGGATCGACGTGGTCGCCGGACCGCAGGGCGTGCAGGTGAGACTGAGCTCGTGGCAGCAGCTGCTCGCCGGCGGCGTTGCCTTCGATACGCCTGCACGGGCCATGTCCGGACCGGCCGCTCCGTTCGACAGCCGCTTCCAGCTGTACGACAGCCGCAGCGAGGCCTTCCGCTCCCCGCAGGGCAAGCCGCTCCTGTACCGCGTGGAATTCGGGGAGAACGCGCGCGGGGTGCTGAAGGGAACGCCCGTCGAGCTCGAGGGAACGGGCATCGGCGTGGTCACTGAGTCGAGCCTGCAGTACGACCGCCAGCGCGGGGCGCTCTACACGCTCGCGACCGTCGCGATCGATCCCACCGCGATCGACATCCCGGGAATCCCGGAGACGGCGACCGCCGAGCAGGCGGACGCCGTCGAAGCCGCGCTCGCGCATCTGGTCGCCGACGGCCTGCGCGCCCGGCTCGTCTCCTCGAGCCTGCTCACCGGCTCGAAGGTGATCGCGCTCGACCGGGTCGCCGGAGCGCCTCCGGCGCGAGTGCGCGAGGTCGCGGGTGTCGCGGAGCTGCCCACGGCGCCCGCCGCGGACATCGACGAGATCCTGCAGAGCCTGCAGAACACGGCTCAGCATCTCGAGCGCGCGACGGCGGGGCCGCAGCTCGCTCACGCGCTGACGCAGCTCGATTCGGCGCTCACGCACCTGAACCAGCTCAGCATCGCCCTCGGGCCGCAGACGCAGTCGCTCATCGCGAGCCTGCGCGCGACCTCCGAGGCGGCACAGCGCACGGCGGACGCGGCGGGCGCCGTGCTCGGCGCGAACGGGACTCAGAGCGTCGACCTGCCGCGGCTCATGAGGCAGCTCGGCGATGCGGCGCGCTCCATTGAAGAGCTCGCCGACTACCTCGACCGCCATCCGGAAGCGCTCATCCGCGGCCGCAGAGAGTAGAAGCGCCGCACGGGGGTCAGCGAGTGAGTCCGAGCGCCTTGATCCTCTCGCGACTGCAGTTCGCCTGGGTGATCGCGTGGCACATCCTGCTGCCCGCGTTCACGATCGGCCTCGCCTCCTACATCGTGGTGCTCGAGGCCCTCTACTTCGCGCGGCGCCGGGAGATCTACTTCGCGCTGTCCGGCTTCTGGACGAGGATCTTCGCCGTGTCGTTCGGCATGGGCGTCGTCTCGGGGGTAGTGATGCCGTTCCAGTTCGGCACCAACTGGAGCCGCTTCTCGGATGCGACGGCGAACGTCCTGTCGCCGCTGCTTGCTTATGAGGGACTGATGGCCTTCTTCCTCGAGGCGGCCTTCCTCGGGGTGCTGCTCTTCGGGCGCAAGCTCGTGCCGCCCTGGACGCATCTGCTCGCCGCCGTGATGGTCGCGGGCGGCACCTTGCTCTCCGCCTTCTGGATCCTCGCGACGAACAGCTGGATGCAGACGCCCGCCGGCTACCAGATCGTGAACGGGCGCTTCTTTCCGCGGGACTGGCTGCAGATCGTCTTCAATCCCTCCTTCCCGTACCGGTTCGCGCACATGGTCGTCGCCTGCTACATCACGACCGCGTTCGTGGTGCTCGGCGTCGCCGCGCACTACCTGCGCCGGGGCCGCTTCGCGGCCGAAGCGCGCATGATGATGTCGATGGCGCTCGGCCTGCTCACGGTCCTGGTGCCTCTGCAGATGCTCATCGGCGATGCGCACGGCCGCAATACCCTGGAGTACCAGCCGGCCAAGCTCGCCGCGATCGAGGCCCGCTGGAAGACGGAGCGCCACGTGCCCCTCACCCTGTTCGCGATTCCCGATCAGCGGGCCGCGGCGAACCGCTACGCGCTCGACGTGCCCGACCTCGGGAGCCTCATCCTCACACACGATCCGAACGGCGCCGTACGCGGGCTCGAGGACTGGCCGCGCAGCGAGTGGCCGCCCGTCGCGATTCCCTTCTTCGCGTTCCGCATCATGGTCGGCATTGCGCTTCTGATGCTGGCCCTCATCATCGTGAGCTGGTGGCTGCGGGCGCGCGGGCGGCTCTACACCGCACGCGGCTTCCTCAGGCTGTGCGAGCTCGCCTCCCCGCTCGGCTTCCTCGCGGTGCTCGCCGGCTGGGTCACGACCGAGGTCGGCCGGCAGCCCTGGACGGTTTACGGGCTCCTGCGCACCGCGGATTCCGTCTCCCCCTCGCTCACGGGCGCGGACGTGGCTCTATCGCTCGCCGGCTACGCGGCGGTCTATCTGATCATCTATCCCGTCGGGATCCGGCACATGTACCGCATCGTCGGTCGTGGACCCGCAGGGCCCGCGACCGAGCCCGAGCTCATCGAGAGCGGCCTCTCCGAGCAGCCGATCCAGGCGCTCGGCGGGCAGGCGTCCGCGGATCGCGGCGGCGGGCCCCACACTGGGCCCGGCGAGGCGCCGCGATGAGCGCGCTCATTCCCGATTTCGTGCCGCTCTGGACGCTCATTCTCGTACTCGGCATCTTCTTCTACGTTCTGCTCGACGGATTCGACTTGGGCGTCGGCATTCTCCACGGCTTCGCGCCCGATGCGGCCTCGCGCAGCCTCATCATGAGCTCCATCGCGCCGATCTGGGACGGGAATGAGACCTGGCTCGTGCTCGGGAGCCTTGCGCTGCTTGCGGCGTTTCCGCTCGCCTTCACCATCCTTCTGCCGGCGGTCTACTTCCCCATCCTCGCGATGCTGCTCGCGCTGGTATTCCGCGGCGTGGCGTTCGAGTTCCGCTACAAGGACGCCCCGCATCGAACGTTCTGGGACCACGGCTTCTCGTACGGCTCCGGGCTCGCCACGTTCTCGCAGGGCATCATCGTCGGCGCTTACATCCAGGGCTTCCGGGTCGACGGCCGCCACTTCGCCGGCAGCTCCCTCGACTGCTTCACGCCCTTCTCGCTCTTCACCGGTGCCGCGCTGCTCTGCGGCTACAGCCTGCTCGGCGCCGGGTGGCTCATTCTCAAGACGGAAGGTCCCCTGCAGGCGTGGGCGCGCCGGAAGGCTCGCTGGTGCCTCATCGGAGTGCTCATCGCGATCGGCATCGTGAGTGTCTGGACGCCGCTACGCGATCCCGTCATCGCGCACCGCTGGTTCTCCTGGCCGGGAGTCGTGCTCTTCTCGCCCGTGCCCATCGCCACCCTGCTGCTCGCTCTGTGGGAATGGCGCGCGCTCGGCAACCCCGCCTCGCACGCGGCGCCTTTCCTCGCCGCGATCGGACTGTTCGTGCTGTCCTACAGCGGCATCGCGATCAGCCTCTGGCCGATGATCGTGCCGCACCGCTTCACGCTCTGGCAGGCCGCCTCGTCGCCCGGCACGCAGCTGTTCCTGCTCGCCGGGACGCTGTTCCTGCTGCCCGTGATCCTCATGTACACGGGATGGTCGTACTGGGTCTTCCGCGGCAAGGTACGCGCGGACATCGGATATCACTGACCACCGCGCGCCCTTGCGCGGGCACGGCCGGCCGCATCATCATCAGGCGGCCGGTCCGCAATGCTCGAGCTCTATCCTCAAATCCGCTCGCTCCACGTGTCCGCCGTCATTGCGAGCGGCACGATCTTTCTCGTCCGCGGCATCGCAGTGCAGGCGCGCGCCACCTGGCCGCTCGCCCCGCCCGTCCGCTACGCGAGCTACGCGGTGGACACCGTGCTGCTCGCGGCCGGAGTGACGCTCGCCGTCATCCTGCCTCGCGCGATGTTCGCGAGCGGATGGCTCACCGTGAAGCTCGCACTCGTTGCGGTGTACATCCTCCTCGGAACGCTCGCGTTGAAGCGTGCACGCACGCCGCGCGGCAGGCTCCTGTGCCTCATCGCCGCGCTGTGCACTTACGCGCTCATCATCGCCGTCGCGTGGACGCACAGTCCGCTCGGTCCGCTCGTCTGGCTCGTTCACTGAGCCGGCTCGGACGGTCAGAGTGTCCCGAGCCAGAGCAGGAGCGCCTGCCGCTGCGACGCCTGCAACCGCTCGAAGCGGCGCTGCGCACCGCGGGCCTCTCCCCCGTGCCACAGGATCGCTTCGGCGACCGATCGAGCCCGGCCGTCGTGCAGGAACGTGGGGCTCGACTCTCGCTTCAAGCGGTAGCCGAGGCCCCACAGAGGCGCCGTGCGCCAGCGCGTCTGCACCTTGACGCCCGCCACATTCCGGTCCGCGAGCGCCATGCCGAGGTCGTGCAGCCGCAAATCCGTGTAGGGCTCGATCGTATGGCGGATGAGATCTCCGTTCGCTGCTCGCAGCTCGACGGGCAGCTGAGGCCGGTGGCAGGCTGCGCAACCGAGCTCGACGAACAGGGCTCTCCCCTCTCCTCCTCCCCCGGCCGGTGCCTGCGGCGATGCCGGCACCGCAAGCCAGCTCTGGAAGTCCACCGCTGCATCGAGCAGCGTATCCGAGACTTCCGGGGAGCCGCCGTTCGGCTGCTCGAGGCAGGCCGTCTCCGCGGCCGTGCAGTCATCCCGGGTGATCACGCTCGAGGTGAGCCCCATCTCGTGGGCGAACGCCCGGGTGGTCTGATCGCGGATGGAGACGGCGGAGCCCTGCCATCCGAACCGTCCGAGCACCCGAGCGCCGTGACGCCACTGCCACGCCGGTAAGCCGAGCGGCTGCTGCGCACCGGTCGAGCCGGTCGTGCCGGGCGCACCGCCCACGATCGCCGAGATCGGCACGGCCTCGAGCAGTCCGTCGCCGAAGATCGCCGGCGCGAGCCGCGGCTCGATGATCGTCTGCGGCGCGAGCGGCCCATAGCCGAGGTCCACCAGATCATAGCTCGGGGCCCTGAGGGTCCAGCGGCTCCCGTCGGAGTAGCGGCCGACGATCTCGCGATAGTGGATGACCACCTGCCCTTCGGGGCGAACTCCTCGCAGCGCGACCGGATTGAATACGCAGCCGTAGACCGGATCGCACCGGGTCTCGGTGCGCGGTACGGGCGGCTCCGCGAGGTGGATCTCGAGCGCGAAAGGCGCGAGCCCATCGCCCATGGGGCCTCGGCCGTGAGCGGCCTCGTTGTGACACTCGTCGCACGAGTCCACGTTGAACAAGGGACCCACACCGTCCCGGCGCTCCGCGTGAGGTGTGCCCGCGGGCACCCAGTGCGTATTGAGCACTTCGTGGCCGAGCTCGGCGCGTGCACGCTCCGCGTCGTCGAGCGCGCGAAAGAACGGCGGGTCGCGGTGATGGATGAACGGCTCGACACCGAACGGCAGCGGCTCGGCCCATGCCGCGATGCCTGGAGCAAGCCCCAAGGCGAGCGCCGCCAGGCCCGCGATGCCGCGCACCGTCGCGACCTGCCCGCTAGCCGGAGGACTTCTCGGGAGGCACGCGCGTCAGCGTGACGCGAACGTGCGGGCTGATGGCACCGCTCAGCTGCAACACAAGATCGCCGGCGGGCAGCTCGTACACCACGATCTTGCGAGGCTCGCCGCAGCCCGCTCGTCCGGCGAAGTCCCGCGAGTCGAGGGTCTCGTGGCCGGTCACCACGTCGATCCAGAACCCCTTGTCGATCGAGATCCGATAGAGTCCGGCCGCGGGGACACGCAGGCGCGCGAGGCCTGCGTACGCGCCGTCGGTGAGCGCCCTCTTCTCCGGATGCACCACGAACCTCACATCCTGCTGCGGCGCGAGTGACAGATCGTAGAGGCGGTCCGGCCCGATCGGCGGCGCCGCGGCCTCGTCCCGGCCGGCGGTTATGGATCGGGCGGCCGTCGCGAACAAGGCTTGCTCGCGGCTCAGGTCCCAGCGGAATCCCGCGCAGGCGTCCGCGCCGAATGCGCTCGGCACCACACCGCTCAGCAGCAGGGCACAGACGAGGAAGGAAGCCGGGCCGCGCAACGTCATGGGCTCACTCCGAGCATCTCGGTATATTCCATTGAATATACCACCAGGTCTCATTGCGTCCTATTCGAGGCGGACGCTCGCGCAGAGCAGGCGCCTGCGGTCCGCACAGGGACCCACGAGAATCT
>JASHYG010000071.1 GCA_030043215.1 Gammaproteobacteria bacterium | reverse complement strand
CACGGTGACGGGCGCGACCGTCGCGCCGGGCACGCCGGTCCTGCTATTTCCGACGAAGATCTACGAAGGTGGAGTGGAGCGTCATCAATTCTTCCAATACGCCGTGGCGCGCGACGGCCGGTTCCTGGTCAACACGGTGCTCGATGAGAACCCATCCACCGCCCCGATCAGGCTGATCCAGAACTGGCAGCCGCCGGGCCAGTGAACGGCCGGATGCGTAATAACACCCCGTAGGAAGAAAAAGGCCCGCCGGGGGCGGGCCTCTACGTACGCACTGGAAGTGCGGGATCAGGAAGCCGGAGTCGTAGTCTTCTTCTTGCTCTTGGTCTTGTGATGCGTGTGATGCGTCTTGGACTTCGAATGTTGCGTCGTCGTGGCGGGGGTGGTGGTCGACGGCGCATCCGCCGCGAACACGACCGGCCCTGAGAGCAACAGCAAACCAATCACGGGAACCAGCTTTTTAAACACTGTCATCTCCATTGAAAAGCCAGGCGGCAATAAGTGTCGAGTTCGCCTCGACCCACGCAAACCGCTGCAGACAAGCGCTCTTGCTACATCCTGCGCGGCTCGGGTATCGAGGCAGTTGCACGAGCGCGTGCACACTACAATATTTGACATTGGAGTTGCAGCCTCCGTTCGGGATCTCCAGCATTACAAAAACTTCATTACGAAAACTTCAGCTGCTAGCCCCAACGCACCTGCTCCGGGCCCGGCGCCGCCACGGTGAAAGGATCCACCACGCGCCCGCGGGCCAGTGCCGAGCGCACGGCGGGGCGCGCGGCAACGGCGCGCATCCAGGACATCGCGTGCGGCGTCGCGGCATCGCTCACGAGGCCGGGGCAGAGCTCCGGCAGATACTTGAAATAAGGAAAAACGGCGACGTCGGCGAGCGAATACGCCGCTCCGGCAAGCCATTGCGCGCTGGTGAGCTGCGCCTCGATCTTCTTCACCGCCTCCTGCACGCGGCTGCGGGCGCGTGCGAGCTGCTCCTCACCGAGACCGGCCGCAGCCGCTCTCCAGAGCTCCCGTCCTTCCTCGACTGGAATACGCTCGACGGCCGCGCAGAGCGCACCGGGCGCGAGCGCGCCGACGCCCCGGGCGCCGCCGTAAGCTTGCCAGGCGAGCTCGCTCACCGAGGCGGCGAAGCCGTCATCCACGGCTTTCTGCCACACCCGCACTTCCCAGCGGCCGCGAGCGTCCGACGGCAGGAGGGGGCGCGAGGGGAACGCCTCGTCCAGGAATTCGCAGAGGTAGCTCGCCTCGGTGTACGCCGCCCCGTCGTGCACCAATAGAGGGACCTCCCCTCGCTCGCTCAGCTCCAGTAATTCCGGCCGATACTGCTCGAAGGCGAGGACGTCGACATAGCAACTCGAGTAGGCGAGTCCCTTCTCCTCCAGCGCGATCAGAACGCGCCCCGACGCGCCGTTGGGCTCCCAGTGATAGAGATCGAGCATCCGGCGTACCCCAGACCCTATCAGGTGGACGCCGCCGCGGGGCTCGGAGGCACGCGCGTACGCGCGCGCAGTTCGCGCACCGCGGGACGCTCGCGCATGCGCCCGATCCACGCGAGAGTATGGGGCGTCAGGCGATCGTTGACGATCTGCGGAGACCACTCGGCGACGAACGCGTAGAAGTTGAAGAGATCGATGTCGGCGAGCGAGTAACGGGTCCCGACGATCCAGGGCGAGCCGGCGAGCGCCGCCTCGATGCGCTGCGACGCCGCCGCGACGCGCCGCTGCGACTCCTCGAGCTCCGCAGGTGGTGTCTCCTGCAGATAGGCCCTGCGCCAGGCCCTGCGCCGGTCGGGATCCGGGACGCCGCAGAGGATGCGCTCCACCTCCTCGCGGGTGCGAGACCCGACAAACGCCGGCACGATCCGGTTCCAGTGAATCATCATCAAAGACCGGCCGAGGTCGCTGTCGATGAAGCGGCACCACCGCCGCATGCTCCAGCGCTCGCGCGGGTCGCGCGGGCGCAGGGGCGGCCCCTCGAAGGCGTCGTCGATGTACTCGCAGATGGCGGTGCCTTCGGTGAAGATCCGCCCGTCGTGGATGAGGGTGGGAACCTGACCCCTGGAATTGACGGCGAGGTACTCGGGCCGCAGGTGCTCGAAGGCCCGGCCGTTCAACTCGCGCTCGGTGAACGCGACGCCCTTCTCGAGCAGCGCGAGGAACACTCTGCCTGAGTTCGAGCCGAGGGGCTGGAAGAAGTAGAGCTCGACCACGTCGCGATGAGCGGTCGATCTGGGCCGCGAGCGCGACTCTATTCCGCGGGCGCGCCGGCGGCGGGCGGGCCGGTGAGTCCCAACTGCTTGCGCAGCTCGCGCGCCGTGAGCAGCTTCACGTACACGGGCGTGCCGACATCGAACAACCGGGCGCGCGCGAGACCGCCCACCACGACGGGATCGAATCCCGCATCGCGCACCAGGCGCTCCGCAACGGCGAGCGCCTGTGGGTCGTCCCCTGCGAGCGGAATGGCCACGAGCTCGCCGGGGCGGTGGGACTCGGTCGTCAGATACCCGGCGATGATGGCGTTGAAAGCGCGGACCAGCCGCACACCGGGCAGGTATTCCGCCGAGGCCACTCCCGTGCCCTTGCGGCGCGCCTCCACGGCCATCGGGCCGTCGCGATTCGGGTAGGGATTGCCGGTGTCGAGAACGATCTTGCCGGCGAGCTCGGGGGCGAGATCCCGACCCACCTGCGGCAATGCACCATACGGGACCGAGATGAGCACCACATTGCCGAACGCCGCAGCCTCGCGGGGTGTCCCGACATGAACTCTGGGTCCGAGAGAGCGTGCGAGCGCCTGCAGCTCCGCGGGGTGGCGGGAGGAGATCGTGAGCTCGTAACCGGCCTTTGCCCAGAGTGACGCCAGCGCGCCACCGATCTTGCCGGTGCCGATGATACCGATCTTGAGCGGCTTTGACTCCTGGGACTCGGCGGCCCGCGAAGCGTGCGCTCCCGCCAGCATCGCCCAGGCGGCGGCCGCGAGCGCTCCGGCTCGCAGCCAGTCCGCGACTCTGTATCTTGCGACGGTTGCGCTGCGGCTCGATGTCACGGGAGTCTCCTGAGCGAGTGAGGAGTCGGCTCGATCGGGCGCCGCTCGGCGGCGCGAGCCAGGCCGGCTCTATGATGACACCCGGAAGCGCTTCCTGTCATGATGACTCGCGATGGAGCGGGAACGGGTTGAGCGGCAAGAGGCGCAGCTGGAGTACGTCGGCTTCTGGCTGCGTCTCCTCGCGAGTCTGGTGGACACCGCCCTGCTCCTCGCCGTGACCTATCCCCTGCTCCGGCTCCTGTACGGCCGCGCGTTCAATCCTCTGAGCTTCGATCTCACGGGCTCGGATCTGATGGGCTCGAGTCTCGCGGCCTCCGGTCCGAGCGGCCGTGCGGACTTCCTTTTTGATTGGGTGCTGCCCGCAGTTGCGGTCATTGCCTTCTGGCTCGCCCGCCAGGCCACCCCCGGCAAGATGCTCATCTCCGCCCGGATCGTCGATGCCCGCACCGGGGCCAAGCCGGGCCTCGGGCAGGCGATCGCCCGTTACATCGGGTATTTCATCTCGACCCTGCCGCTCTGCCTCGGGCTCATCTGGGTCGGTCTCGACCCCCGCAAGCAGGGCTGGCACGACAAGATCGCGGGAACGGTCGTGGTGCGGCCCCGCAGGAGCGGCGCGGGGTCCGTGAGGTTCCATGAGAGCTCAAGTGGCGCGCCGCCGAGGCCTGTGTGACACTCGCCATCCTGCACGCGCGAGAAAGGCTCTAACATGAAGAACCGGGGCTCACCCGAGGCACCAGATGAGGCCGCGCAGCGCGAGAAGGAGCTCGCCGGCGCGGCCGGGCGCGCCAATCTGCGGGTCGAGGTCGCCAAGCAGAACGTCCGTCTCGCGAAAGTGGAGCTGAAGCGCGCCCGCAAGCGCCACAAGGAGGCCAAGCGCGAGGCCAAGCGGGCACGCAAGCGAGCCGAGGCTGCCCACAAGGCATGGAAGCAAGCGCGGCGCAAGCACGCGCGGCCCGCGAAATCACCCAGGAAGCCCGCCCGGACGCAAGGCAGGAAGGCGACGCGCCCGCGCCGCAAGGCAGCCGCCTCGTAGGAGCTCAACCGCCCTTGCGGCGGCAGGACTCCATGAACGTGACGCGGCTCTCCGCCGTGAGCTGCCTGTCGTTCGCGATGGCATTGCAGCGGCGCTCGATGGCCCGCTTGGAATCAAACAGATCCTCGGGCGCATTGGTCGAGGCGAGGCAGGCGGCCATGTACGAGCGGAACTCCGCGTCGGTGAGCCGCTTGCCCTCGGTGGCCGCGATGCAGGCCTTGGCCCTCTTGACGGAGGCGTCGCTCCGAGCAGAGGCGTCGTCCTGAGCGTGTGCCACCGGAATGAGTGCCAGCATGAGAGCGGCGAAGATGACGGCGCGCATGTCCCCTCCATCGGCAGCCCGCTCAGGGCCGATCACCCTTCGATACAAACGACGGTAGCGCCAAGAGATTCCTGGCGCAACTCTCCTCGACGCACTCTCCTCGAGGCAGCTCCCGCGCCGAACGCCCATGCGAGCATGCCCCCGGGAGGGATTCGCGCCCTCGGGCGTCCACGGACATAATGCATGATGCGGGGCGCCCGCCGCGGTCTCGAGAACCGCAGCGTGGCCGCAACACCCGCAAAAGTAGGGTTACCCCCGGGCGACCCGCTCCGGCGGCCGCAGCCGGCCGGCAGTTCGCCCCACCGGATACGGCGGGGCGAACCGAAGGGGGTCCTCAGGCCTTCTTGACGGCGAGCTTGATGCGCTTCTGCCAGGCTTTGAAGCGTACGGCGGCCTCGCTGCGCTTGAGCTGGCGGGCGATGCGGCGAACCCCCTGGCGGCCCGCGAGTTTGCGCAACACCCTCAGTTCAGCAGCGGTCCAAAGCACTCTTTTCCGACGTGGTCGTGCCATATACAAGCTCCGATTGATACTCGATTTTGTTCGAGAGGACTGTCAACCA
>JASHYG010000070.1 GCA_030043215.1 Gammaproteobacteria bacterium | reverse complement strand
GGTGGCAGATGAAGATCTTGTTGCGGCTCGGGGTATCACCGATGCCGGTCGGGTGGAACGGACCCACGATCTCAACGCCCGCCATCTGCGCGACGCGGTCGAGCCCCCCGCGGGGATCGAAGGACTGCAGCCAGTCGTCCGACTCGGCGAGGGACCGCTCGACGAAGGCGACGCCGACCTGGTGCGGTCCGGCCGTTACGTGGACGCGGATGTGCTGCAAGCGCTGTGAGAGATCCTTTCCGAAATCGATCCGGTCCTGATCCGACTCCTTGAAATCCTTAGGCCCGCCGATGCTCGTCTCGTAGACCTTCTTGCCGTCGATGAGCAGGACGAGATCGTTGCGGAACTCCAGCCCGCCGAAGAACGCCGCGCCACGGCCGCCGCCCAGGTCGAACTCGTATTCGCCGTCGGCGGGAAAGTCGTGCTGCGCCACGAATCCGCCCCGGGTGCCGAGCGGCAGGCCCTCGATGTGGAAGGCCTGATCGTGTCGCGGCGGACGCAGGTTCACGACGCTTCTCGGCGCCTGCGGATTACCGACGGCGAGCGCGGCGACGGTGCTCGCCGCGGTGATGTACTGATCCAGGAAGGTCGGTGAGACCTTGAGCACATCGGCGATGTCGTCAAAGCCCTCGGCGAGCGTGTCCTTGGGCAGGAGCGAGCTCACATCGAGGTCGACCCCGAGGATCTCCTGCACCGAGCGGGCGTACTCGGTCCGATTCAGGCGGTGCAGCGTCACGTAGCCGGGGTCTGGATGGGCCTCGCCGGCCGCATCGAGGTGCGACTCCAGCCAGGACACGAAGGCATCCACGGTCGCCTGCGCGGGCTGCTTCTGTCCCGGAGGGGGCATGAGACGGCCCTGGAGCTTCCCCACGGCGGCCTCCCAGATCTTGGCGTTCTGCGCGATGCCGCTCGGCTGCATGGAGTCGAAGGCAACACCCCCTGCCCAGTCGGTCGAGTTGTGGCATTTCTCGCAGTAAGTGCCGAGCATCTGCCAGCGCTGCTGCGCGACCACATTCTCCGCATGAGCGGGACTCCCGGCAGCCCACGAGCTCTCCGCGCCGCCCCAGGCGACGATGAGCAAGCCTGCGGCCAGAGCGAGCCGCACACTGCGGGATACGTGAGCTCTCGAAGTCACTAAACCACCCCTTTGCCCAGGTACTCGGCAATGTGTCCGTACATGCCGCGGTAGGCATTCTCGATGAACAGGTCCGAGTTGCCCCACTTGGCGTCGTACTTCGCGGTGGCCTCGCCGGCAATCATGTCATGCGCCGAGAGGCCCTTGCGCATCAGGTCCCAGAGAGTCGCATGCACCGCGACCAGCATTTCGTGCTCGGCCGCGACATCGGCGCGCGTCTGCACCGGCCCGGTTCCCGGGACGATGCGTGTCCGCGCATCGGCCAGATCGAGCAGCTTCTGGGTCGCATCCTCCATGCCTCCGATCCAGCCTCCCGTGCAGTAGTCGAGGATCGGGTAGCTGCCCACCGACACCACGTCTCCCGCGACCAGCACGTTCTGGCCCCGGAAGTAGACGTAGATGTCTCCGTCGGTATGAGCCTGCGCGAGGTAGCCGTACTCGATGGGCTCATTCGCGAAGGTCAAGCTGCCGGACTTGTAGAAAAAGGTCTGCGTGGGCAGGGCCTCCCGCGGGCGCGGCGGGTAGATGCGGTGCTGCCATTCCTCGCGGACCTCCGTACCGAGCCACAGACGGGTGTTCTCGTGCGCGATGATATCGGCGCCGGCAGCATGCAGCCGCTCGTTCGCCCCGGTGTGATCCCAGTGCCAGTGAGTATTGAAGACGGTCCGGATGCGGTCCCCGCCCGGGAGCGTCGCGAGCGTCTTCGTGAGCTCGCGCGAGTGCTCCGGTGCGCCGCAATCCACGAGCAGCATGCCCTCGGGACCGCTCAGGGCGACGACGTTGGCGCCCGCTCCGGAGATCACCACCAGATTGGCACTCAGCCGGGTGACGGCAAGAAGCGGGCCGGCCTCCTGGTGCGTGAACAGCCCGGCCGCCGCCCACCGAGACGACAGTCCCGCGGCCCCTCCAGCGAGCGTCGTCATAAATTGCCGGCGTCCGTACTTCGTCCGCTTCATCGCTGTAGGCCCGTCCTCCCCGTACCGTGCAGTCTACCGCCCTCGGTAACATATACCCCGTAGCCGGTCAACGCGATCGTCTCCGGCAGCTGTTCGGGACCCATATAGTGTAGTCGCCGCGGCACGAGCGGCTCAGCGCGCGGGCAGCCTGCCCAGCCGCTGTCTCACGGCGCGCGTGAGATCCCTCACCTCCTCGATGCGCAGCGCCGCGGCGCAGGCGAAGAACGCGGACCCGCCCACGGCGATCACCGCGCCGAGCAAGACGAGCTTGCGCAGGAAGTGCTCCGTCGCCCAGTCGGAGAGGAGGAAGTGCGCGCCGGCCCAGCAGATCGCGGCGAGGACGAGGGAAGCCGCCGCGAGCCTCGTGAGCAGGCTCAGCATCGTGCGCGACTCGAGCCGGCCGAGGTGGCGGCGCATGAGCCAGTAGAGGATGAGGAAATTGCTCGTCGCGATGCAGGCCGTCGAGAAGGCGAGCCCGCGGTGGCCCCAGTGAAGGTGGAACGTGAAGAGCCAGTTGAGAAACAGATTGAGCCCGACTGCGATGAAGCTCACCACCATCGGGGTCTTGCGCTTGTCTATCGCGTAGAACGCATTGCCGAGCGGCTTGAGCGCCGCGTAGCCGCAGAGGCCGATGGCGTAGAAGCGCAGATCGGCGCCCGCCTGCCCCGCATCGTAGGCGGTGAATCTGCCGTGCTGGAACAGCAGGGAGATGATCGGCTCGGCGAGCAGCATGAGGCCGATGCTCGCCGGAATCGTCATGAGGAAGGCGAGGCGCATGCCGCGCGCGAGCTCGCTGCGAAACGCGCCCATGTTGCCGATCGCCGCCATCCTCGAGAGGAGCGGCAGGGTCACCGTACCCAGTGCGACGCCGAAGATCCCGAGCGGCAGCTGCATCAGCCGAAAGGCGATCGACAGCCAGATCGTGCGGCCGTCTCCGAGGTCCGAGGCGAAGATCGAGTTCACGAGCACGTTGACCTGGGTCGTGCTCGCCGCGATCACCGACGGGCCCATCAGGCGGAGGATCGCTTTGACGCCCTCATCGCGCCAGGCGAAGTCCGGACGGAACGTATAGCCGGTCCTACGCACCGCCGGCAGCTGCACGGCGAATTGCATCGCTCCTCCGACCAACGTGCCGATCGCGACACCGACCAGGGCCTTCGGTCCGAAATGAGGATCGAGCCACCAGCCGAGCGACACGCCCACGATGATCGAGCCCAGATTGAAGAAGCTCGAGGCCATCGCCGGCACGCCGAAGACGTTCTTGGCGTTGAGCAGTCCCATCGCGAGGGCCGCGAGCGACACGAGCAGGATGAACGGGAACATCACGCGCGTGAGGCTCACCGTGAGCGCGGCTTTGGCGCCGACAAAGCCCGGCGCGAGCACGGCGACGAGCCCCGGCGCGAAGAGGATCCCGGCGAGGCTGATCAGACTCAAGGCAACCACCGCGAGGGTCGCGACTTTGTTGGCGAGCTGCCAGGCGGCCGGGTCGCCTTCCACCACGGTCGTCTTGCTGAACGTCGTGACGAAGGCTGTCGAGAGCGCGCCCTCCGCGAACAGGTCGCGCAGCAGGTTCGGAATCCGGAACGCGATGGTGAACGCGTCCATCAGTCGTCCGCCGCCGAAGAGCGCGGTGAAGGTCAGATCGCGGAAGACGCCGAGGATGCGGCTGCACAACACGGCGAGGCCGACGGTCCCGGCCGCCCGAGTATTGAACTTCGTCGCGCGATGTTCGGCCGCTGCCGCAGGCGCCGCGGGCCGTGATTGAGGGCTCAAGCTGGCGGAGGAATATCCCTTAACGAGTTGATTTTCAAGACATGCTCAGCATGAGCCAGGCTACCGCGCCACTGAGGGGAGAGGCTCGCCGTGTGTCGCATTACGGCAATGTAATCGGCTCCGGGGTTAACTGCAGCGTCCCCAGGCCGTTAGCTTACCGTGAGGGTCAGCATCGTCTCATGGCAGACCGGAGTTTAGGAACGCATTCCCCGGTCCATATGAGCCCAGGGATGATGCGAGCGGGGATGCCCATTGCATCCCCGCTCGGCCCTCGAGTGCGATATCAGGGGTGTGGCGGGGCGCTTGGGGCGATCCGGCTGAAAGCGCCGATGTGGATCAGCGCCTCACGATCCTGCTCCTCGCGGTTGACCGCTGCACGAACCCGCAAGATATCCCGCCGGGCGACGAGGCCAACGAGTTCCGGCGTCGGGCCCGAGCGGCGCAGGATGGGGATGCGCCCCACCTGAGTCTCGGCCATCCGATCCGCCAGCCGTCCAACGAGCTCATCCTCGTACCCCACGACCAGTTCCCGGCCCACCAGGTGCTCCCCCAGGGTGCCCGGGGCGGGGTGTCCGTTGACCACCCAGCACAGCGCATCGGTGCGCGAGACCATGCCGACCAGCTGCCCGGAGGCGTCGACCACGGGGTAGCTCTTGTGCCGTCTCGGAGCATTGGGATCCGTGAAGAACGTGACGACATCGGCGAGCGGCATCTGCGCCGGAAGCGTGTCGACCGGCCGCGCCATGATGTCCTGCACGCGCATCAGCTCGAAGGGATCGACGGTGTACTCGCGCGTGATGTGGTAGCCGCGCCGGGCGATCTTCTCGGTGAGAATGGATCGCTTGAGCAGCAGCACGGTCGTCGTGTAGGCGCTCGTGGTAGCGACCACGAGCGGTACCATCGCGCTGAAGTCGTGCGTGAGCTCCAGAGCGAAGACGAGCCCGGTGAGCGGTGCGCGCATCGTGCCGCCCATGACGGCCGCCATGCCGAGCAAGGCCCAGAGCGGCGCATTGCCCGCGGGGAAGATGCCGCCGAGCAACTGGCCGACGACCCCTCCCATGATCAGCAGCGGAGCGAGCACGCCTCCGGATGTGCCGGACCCCAGGGCGACGGCCCAGATGACGGACTTGACGAGCAGGAGCCGCAGCGCCGTGGGGTCGCTGACCGTGCCCCGCAGCATGGCCCCGATGTCGTCATAGCCCACGCCGAGCGCGTGCGGCTCGATCAGGCCGCCGATGCCGATGACGACACCGCCCAGCATCGGCCACCACATCCAGTGGATCGGCAGGCGTTGGAACCAGTCCTCCGACTTGTAGACCATCTGGGTGAGCGTGCCGGAGACGAGCCCTCCCACGATCCCGAGCGCGACGGCGAGCAGCAGCCCGATGAGGCCCACGGAAGGGCTCGCGACCATGGGAAAGAGCGGACCCGCGCCGAGCAGCCACGGCCGCCAGACGGCGGCGACGATCGACGCGACGGCGACCGGCACGAAGCTGCGTGGCTTCCACTCGAACAGCAGCAGCTCGACAGCGATCAGAATCGCCGCGACCGGCGTGCCGAACGTCGCGCTCATGCCTGCCGCGGCGCCCGCGACCAGCAGAGTCTTGCGCTCCGCCGGCGACAAATTGAACAGCTGGGCGAAGAGCGACCCAAGCGCGCCGCCCGTCATGATGATCGGGCCCTCCGCGCCGAACGGACCGCCGGTGCCGATCGAGATGGCCGAGGACAGCGGCTTTAACACCGCGACCTTTCCATCGATGCGGCTGCGCCCGATGAGAATCGCCTCGATCGCCTCCGGGATGCCGTGGCCGCGGATGCGCTCCGATCCGTAGCGCGCCATGAGGCCGACCACGAAGCAGCCGGCGACCGGGATCAG
>JASHYG010000069.1 GCA_030043215.1 Gammaproteobacteria bacterium | reverse complement strand
CTTGCGGATGGTGCGCCGACTCATACCGAGGAGAGCGCGCGGCGGTCGAGCCGCATCAGCATGAATCGGGCGGCGGCGATGACGGAGAACGTGATGAGGAAGAGCAGCGCGCCGAGCGCGATCAGCGACGATCGGTAGAGTGGGGTCGTCGCCTCGGTGAACTCATTCGCGATGGTGGCGGAGATCGTCGTGCCGGGAGCGAGCAGGGAGGTGGCGATCTCATGGGCGTTACCGATCACGAACGTCACCGCCATCGTCTCCCCCAGGGCACGTCCGAGACCGAGCATGATGCCGCCCACCATGCCGGTCCTCGAGTACGGCACCACCACCTGCCAGATGACCTCCCAGGTCGTCGCGCCGAGGCCGTAACCCGATTCCTTCAGCACATCCGGAACGGTCTCGAAGACGTCGCGCATCACTGCCGAGATGAACGGAATGATCATGACCGCGAGGACGATGCCCGCGGTCAGCACCCCGATCCCGAAGGGAGCCCCCTGAAAGAGAACGCCGATGCCGGGTAGCGGACCGAGAGCGTCGATGATCCAGGGCTGCACGTACTGCTGCAGGAGAGGCGCGAAGACGAACAGGCCCCAGATGCCGAAGATGATGCTCGGCACGGCGGCGAGCAGCTCGATCGCGATTCCGACCGGCCGCTTGAGCCAGGCGGGCGCGAGCTGCGTGAGGAATATCGCGATACCGAAGCTGATCGGGAGCGCGAACACCATCGCGATGGCCGAGGTGACGACGGTACCGTAGATCGCGCCGAGCGCCCCGTACTCGTCGGTGACCGGATTCCAGATCTGCCGGGTGAGAAAGGCGAGCTTGAAGTGCGAGAACGCCGGGGAGGCTCCGTGGACCAGCGAGACCGCGACGCCGCCGAGCAGCGCGAGCACCAGCAGCGCCATGGCGAGGGTCGTGCCGCGGAAGAGCCGCTCGAGCAGGCGCTGCCCCGCGACATGCCGCACGGAGAGCTTGGCATCGGCCGCCGCGTCGACTGCCGCTATGTCATTCATGACGGTAGCCCGAGCACGTAATCGCCCACTCCCGGCTGCATCCGCGTCCCCCATCCGGTCCCGTCCCGCAAGCCGAGCCGGCACTCGCTCGCTCGGGGCATGCGGGCGGGCGCCGCTCGAGGCGTTTCCCGGGAGAGCGGTCGCCTGAGCGGCGACCGTTCCACGCGTGAGATTACCACCACTTCATCGACGCCGGCTCCGGGGGGCTTGCGGCCGGAGCGGATCAGAGGCCGAGATTCTGCCTCCAGTAGGCTTGAATCGTCTCGACGGTGCTCGGCGGGAGCGGACCGAAGCCGATCGACTCGGCCATCTGCTGGCCGCTCTCGAAGCCCCACAGGAAGAACTTCGTCACGGCCTCGTTGGCCGGTTTCGGCGCATCGAGGCGCAGGATCTGCCAGGTGCAGCCCGAGATCGGCCAGCTCTCCTCGCCCGGCTGGTCCGTCAAGATCACGTAGAAGTCCTGCGCCTTGGTGAAATCCACATTCGCCGCGGCAGCCTGAAAGCCCTGGAGGCTCGGACTCACCGTCCGGCCGGCCCGGTTGATCATCCGGGCGTACGACATGTGGTTCTCGAGGATGTAGGCGTATTCCACGTAGCCGATCGACCCGCGGATGTGCTGGACATACGACGCAACGCCTTCGTTGCCCTTGCCGCCGAAGCCCGTCGGCCAGGCGATGGAGGTGTTCGCGCCGACCTTCGCAGCCCATTCCGGTGAGACCTTGGAGAGGTAGTTGGCGAAGGTGAAGGTGGTGCCGGAGCCGTCCGAGCGGTGGATCACGCTGATGGCCATGTTCGGCAGAGGAAGGCCCGGGTTCAACTGGCGGATGGCCGGATCGTTCCACTTGGTGATCTTGCCCATGAAAATGTCGGCGACGAGCGGGCCGCTCACGACGAGCTGGCCGGGTCCGACGCCGGTGAGGTTATAGACCACGTCCTCCCCGGCGATCGCGGTCGGGAACTGGATCAGGTGCTGCTGGCGCAGGACATCCGGCGTGAGGGGCTTGTCGCTCGCGCCGAACGCCACCGTTCCCGCCTCGATCTGCGCGATGCCGCCGCCGGAGCCGATGGACTGATAATTGACCTCGACCCCGGTCTTCGCGGCGTAGGCCGCAGACCACTTGGCGACCAGCGGAGTGACCCACGTGCTGCCCGCGCCGGTGATCCGCGTCGCGGCGAGCACCTGCGCGCCGACGATCGAGGCAAGGACGAGGGCCGTGATCCCGGCTCGCAAGGGTCTTCGATGGAACAATGTCATGGGTCCTCCGCTCATAGGGGGGTTGCGCGACAGGAAAACGCATTGCCGGCCGGCGTGCCAGGGAAACGACGCATCACGCGAATATGTCACTTTCATGACGGCGCCGCGCTCCGGAGCGTCGGCACAGGCCGCACTCGTGCGCGCCACCGTGGTGATGCGGAGTGTCACCTGCAAAAGTTGCAACCACATGACAGCCGCGTGCCGCATTGCGCGCGTCCACCGGCCGGGCGCCTCGCGCCGGGCGTCGGACCCAACCGCTTCCGGGTTGCCGGCTGCGTCAAGTCGCTCTTCGGCGCCCCGGCCTTGCCGTGCCGTGCTGCTCCACGTATAAACGCCTCGCCGTGTCCCACGCCCTCGAGCTCACTCACAACCTGATCGCTCGCCCCTCCGTCACCCCGGCCGATGAGGGCTGCCAGCAGGTCCTGATCGAGCAGCTCTCCTCGAGCGGGTTCCACATCGAGCGCCTGCGGTACGGCAACGTCGAGAACTTCTGGGCCAAGCGGGGGGCCGCCGAGCCCGTGCTGTGCTTTGCCGGCCACACGGACGTGGTCCCGACGGGTCCTCTCGAGGAATGGCGTACCCCCCCTTTCCAGCCGACTCTGCGCGACGGCCTGCTCTACGGGCGCGGCGCCGCGGACATGAAGAGCGGGCTCGCCGCCATGACCGCCGCCACGCAGGAGTTCGTCGCGGCCCACCCGCGGCATCGGGGCAGCATCGCGTTTCTCATCACCAGCGACGAGGAAGGCCCGTCGGTGGACGGCACCAAGCGCGTCGTCGAGACCCTCATGGGCCGAGGCGAGCGGATCGACTGGTGCGTGGTCGGCGAGCCGTCGAGCGAGGTCGTGCTCGGCGACACGATCAAGATCGGCCGGCGCGGCTCGCTGAGCGGCCGTCTCACGGTGCACGGCGTCCAGGGCCATGTCGCGTATCCCCACCTCGCCGAGAATCCCGTCCATACGCTCGCGCCGGCTCTGGCCGAGCTCGTGAGCCGCGTCTGGGACGCCGGCAACGAGCATTTCCAGCCGACG
>JASHYG010000005.1 GCA_030043215.1 Gammaproteobacteria bacterium | reverse complement strand
AGGACTCCGAGTACTACGGCGCCGCGATGGCCGCCCTCGCGGTGGGGATCGCGCCCGACGATTACCGGTCGACGCCGGCGATCCAGGCCTCCCTGGAGCGGCTTCGGGGCTATCTCAATCAGCACTATGCCGCTCAACCTCTGCAGCAGAGGCTAGCCTTGCTTTGGGCCTCGGCGGCCTGGCCGGGCCTCGTCGATCCCGCGCGGCGGCAGTCGATCATCGACGCTGCGCTGCGCGCACAGAAGGGGGATGGCGGGTGGAGCCTGTACTCTTTGGCTCCGAGCTATCGGCGAGGCCGCAGGCTCCTCGGCCTGTGGAGCGATGGGTATGCCACCGGCTTCGTGACGCTCGTGCTGCAGCAGGCCGGGGTTCCCCGCTCGAATCCGCAGCTGCAGCGCGGGCTCTCCTGGCTGCTCGCCCACCAGCGCCTGCCGCAGGGCCGCTGGGCCACTTCCTCCATCAACGAGTGGCAGAGCTCCGTCAACCCGATCAGCCTTTTCATGAGCGACGCGGCGACCGCCTATGCCGTGCTCTCGCTGACGGAATCCGCGGCGGAGCCTCGCAAGCCCGCGCTGCAAGCGCGGCGATAGGTCGTCGGAATCAGCGGTCGAGCTCGCGCGCGGCGCTGAGCTCTCCTGGTCAGGGGGTGGGCTCGCGGGCGGCGAGCAGCGCCTTCTTGTAGGCGCTCGCGAATGCCTCGACGAAAGTGGGCGGCAGCCGGCCGGCCGGCATCTCCGTGAGACTGCGGTAGAACTCGACGAACAGAGCCCAGTTCCGCGCCTCGCTGCTTCCCGGGGCCGCGCCTCGCCGCGCGGCGCGCTGGAAGCGCGCTTCGAGCTCGGCCGGGTCGAACCGGTCGATGAACTCGACGAACGCGGCCCGGAACGCCTCCGACGCCGCGCGCTCGTGGGCCTTCGCGGTCTCGACGGCTTCGCGGATCCACTGGACGGCATCGAGCCTGCGGCTGTCGTGCTGGGAGAGCACCTCGATCAGGAGCTCCTCGATGGTCGAGCGAACGAGCGATGGCCGGGGGTCCTCCGGATCTGCCGGCAGCTCGATGTGGAAGCGGCTGCGGATCTCATCGCGCGCGCGCTCGAGATCCTTCAGTCCCACGAGGGCCTCGCGCAGGAGCTGGCCCACGAGGTGCAACAATCGCGGCTGCGCGTCGGCCGGCAGCCGGCTCATGTCGACGCCCGCGCCGCGGCAGAACGCCTCCAGTCCGGTCTGGACTTCGTGTGGAACCGGAAGGGCGGCGCCCCGCGCATCGCGAGTCCTCGAGGCCGCTCGCGCGAGGCGCTCGATGCGGCGGGCTATCGCCCCGTCGTCGGGCTCGGGAGCGTCCGCAGCCGTGGCGGTCGCCGCCGGTGCGGCGCGCGTCGCGACGGCCTGCCCGTAGGCATCGACCGGACCCAGCCGGCGCCCCGAGGAGGTCTCCGTGACCAGCAGCTCATCGAGGTTCAGGGCTGCTCCGAGGTCCGTCTGCGCCGCGCGGCCGAGGCCCTGCAGGGCGTGGATGTGGGTGGGAACGGGATCGAGCGCCGCCACCGTCGCCGATCCGGCCATCTCGGGTTCGAGCGCCACCGCGAGCTGGTATTCGCCGAGCCGCAGCACATCGCCGTGGTGCAGGGAGTAGGGGCCGTACACGCTGACAGGGCGCTCGTCGTCGTTCACGTAGAGGCCGTTCGTGCTCGTATCCTCGAGCTGGTACTGCCCATCACGGAAGTGAATGCGGGCATGGTGAGCGGACACGTAGCGCTGGGGGTCGGGCAGCACCCAGTCGTTGTCGGATGACCGCCCGATCGTGCCGCCGGCCACGCCAAAGGTCATCGTGCCGCGCTCTCCGAGCGGCCGCCGATGCTCGCTGATTACGCGCAGTCGCAGCGCCATGGTTTCCCCGACAGGCGAAATGTCCCGCGCCGCACGTCTTTCCCCGGGTGCGAAGACATATAATCCCGCAGCAAATTAGCAATGCGCCGCAGGAAACCCATGGCCGCGAGTCACATTTTCAAGGTCCTCTTTGTGAACCAAGGCAAGGTTTACGAGATTTACGCCCGCAAGGTGAGCCATGGAAATATGTTCGGATTCATCGAGGTGGAGGAGCTGGTGTTCGGCGAGCGCTCGACCGTGGTCGTCGATCCAGCCGAGGAGCGCATCAAGGCGGAGTTCGCGGGCGTCAAGCGCAGCTACCTGCCCATGCACTCCGTCCTGCGCATCGATGAGGTGAGAAAGCAGGGCGTCAGCAAGATCACGACGCTCGAGGGAGCGAACATCGCCCAGTTCCCCGTACCGCTGTATTCCACTCCGCAGAGCGAGCCTCCAGGCGGCAAGAAATAGCGCGATGCTCTCGCTGCCCGGCCCCGCCGCTCTCTCCGCCTTTCGAATCGCGAAACTCCTCACCCGGCTCGCCGCGCTCGACCCCTCGATCCAGGCGCTCGCGTCGCAGTTCGTCCATTTCGTGGACACCGAGCGGGCCCTCACGAGCCGCGAGGCGGCGATTCTCGGCCGATTGCTCGAGTACGGCCCGCGACTGGACGGGCTCGCGCCGGAAGCGCCGGACGGCCAGCTGCTGCTCGTCGTGCCGCGCGCCGGCACCGTCTCGCCCTGGTCGAGCAAGGCGACCGATATCGCGCGAGTCTGCGGGCTCGGGGCGGTGCGCCGCATCGAGCGTGGCGTGGCGTACCGCGTGCGCGCCGCACGGCGGCTCGGACCCCCGGAGCTGCTGCGCCTCGCCGCCCCGCTCTTCGACCGCATGACGGAAATGGCCGTGCTCGACACGGGCGCCGCCGCGGCATTGTTCGACCACGAGGCGCCCCGGCCGCTGCGCACCCTCTCGCTCGCCGGCGGCCGCGCCGCGCTGCAGGAGGCCAACGAGGAGCTGGGCCTTGCGCTCTCGGCGGATGAGATCGACTACCTGCTCGAGAGCTTCGAGCGTCTCGGGCGCGAGCCCACGGATGCCGAGCTGATGATGTTCGCGCAGGCGAACTCCGAGCACTGCCGGCACAAGATCTTCAATGCCCGCTGGATCATCGACGGCGCGGAGCGTGCCGCCTCGCTGTTCGAGATGATCCGCTACACGCATGCGAGCCATCCGGCGGGCGTGCTCTCCGCCTACCGCGACAACGCGGCGGTGATCGAAGGTCCGGTCGGCACTCGCTACTTCGCGGATCCGGCGACGGGTGTGTATCGCGGGGCGCGCGAGCCGATCGACATCCTGATCAAAGTCGAGACGCACAATCATCCCACCGCCATCTCGCCGTTTCCCGGTGCCGCCACGGGCTCCGGCGGGGAGATCCGCGACGAGGGCGCGACGGGACGCGGCGGCAAGCCGAAGGCCGGCCTCACGGGGTTCACCGTCTCGCACCTCGAGATACCCGAGTTCAGGCAGCCGTGGGAGCAGGCGTTCGGGCGTCCCGACCGCATCGCCTCCGCGCTCGAGATCATGCTCGAGGGGCCGATCGGCGCGGCCGCCTTCAACAACGAGTTCGGGCGGCCGAACCTCTGCGGCTATTTCCGCACCTTCGAGGAGCGCGCCGGGGAGGGCTCGCGGCGCATCCATGGCTACCACAAGCCGATCATGATCGCGGGGGGACTTGGAAACATCCGCCGTCCCCACGTGGAGAAGGCGGCTCTTCCGATCGGCGCGCGCCTCGTCGTGCTGGGCGGGCCGGCGATGCTGATCGGCCTCGGGGGTGGTGCGGCCTCGTCGGTCGCGAGCGGCTCGAGCACCGCGGATCTCGACTTCGCGTCCGTCCAGAGGGGGAACGCCGAGATCGAGCGCCGCGCGCAGGAAGTCATCGATGCCTGCTGGGCGCTCGGCGCGGACAATCCCATCCTGCTCATACACGATGTGGGCGCCGGCGGCCTGTCGAACGCCGTGCCGGAGGCGGTCGCGCACGGTCATCGCGGGGCGCGCGTCGATTTGCGGGCCATACCGAGCGCGGAGCCGAGCCTCTCGCCGCTCGAGCTGTGGTGCAACGAGGCGCAGGAGCGTTATGTGGTCGTCGTCGCGGCGGATGAGCTCCCGCGGCTCGAGGAGATCGCCGACCGGGAGCGCTGCCCGCTCGCCGTGATCGGCATGCTCGATGACAGCGGCCGGCTCACGGTGCACGATCCTCTCTTCAACACGTTGCCGATCGACATGCCGCTCGAGACCCTCCTCGGCAAGCCGCCGCGCATGGTCCGCCGATGCGAGAGCCTGCCGCCGGTTGCGCGGCCGTTCACCGCCGCGGGCATCGATGTCCGTGAGGCCGCGTACCGGGTGCTGCGCTTTCCGGCCGTCGCGGACAAGACCTTTCTGATCAGCATCGGCGACCGCACGGTCGGCGGCCTCGTGAGCCGCGATCAGATGGTCGGTCCCTGGCAGGTCCCCGCGAGCGACGTGGCCGTGACGCTCACCGATCACACCGGCCACTCGGGAGAGGCGATGGCGATGGGCGAGCGAACGCCTGTCGCCGCGCTCAACGCCCCCGCCTCTGGGCGCCTCGCCGTCGGCGAGGCGATCACCAACCTCCTCGCCGCGGACATCGCATCGCTCGGCGACATTCGCCTGTCGGCGAACTGGATGGCGGCCTGCGGAGAGCCGGGAGAGGATGCCGCGCTTTATGCGACCGTCCAGGCGGTCGCGAAGGAGCTGTGTCCCGCGCTCGGCATCGCGATCCCGGTCGGCAAGGACTCCCTGTCGATGAAGACGAGCTGGGATGAGGGCTCCGGCCGGAAGTCCGTCGTCGCGCCGGTCTCCCTGATCGTGTCGGCGTTCGCGCCCGTGGCGGACGTGCGTCGCACGCTCACTCCCGTGCTTCGGACCGATCTCGGGGCCACCTCCCTCTGGCTCATCGACCTCGGCGGTGGCCGTAATCGCCTCGGAGGCTCCGTGCTCACCCAGGTGCATGGAGCGCTCGGCGAGGAGCCCGCCGATCTCGACGATCCGCAGCTCCTCATCCGGCTCGCCGCGGCGGTCGCGGAGCTCAAGGCGGCCGGCCTGTTGCTCGCCTATCACGACCGCTCCGACGGCGGGCTGTTCGCGACGCTCGCCGAGATGGCGTTCGCGGGACATTGCGGCCTGCAGGTCGAGCTGCCGCCCGGGCCGCCCGCATTGCAGGCGTCGCCCGGAGCGGCCGCGTCGCCGGTGCCGGCGCTCTACAGCGAGGAGCTGGGCGTCGTCGTGCAGGTACGCGCGGCGGACGAGGCGAAAGTGGAGGCGGTGCTCGCTCGGCACGAGCTTCCGGGTCAGCGCATCGGCGCGCCCGTGCGAGAGCTGCGGATGCGGGTGACCGCGGGAGGGCAGAGGATCCTCGATGAGTCCTGGGTCGACCTGCGGCGCGCGTGGTCCGAGACCTCCTACCACATGCGCAGGCTCCGAGACGATCCCCGGTGCGCGGAGGAGGAGCTCGCGGCGCAGATCGCGGCCGATGATCCGGGCCTCGCCGTCGCGCTCACTTTCGATCCCGAGGAGGATATCGCGGCGCCCTATGTCGCGCGCGGCGCGCGGCCCCGCATCGCGATCCTGCGGGAGCAGGGTGTCAATAGCCATGTCGAGACGGCGGCGATGTTCGCGCACGCCGGCTTCGAGCCGGTCGACGTCCACATGACCGATCTCATCGAGGAGCGACGCACGCTGCGGGACCTCAAAGGCCTCGTGGCGTGCGGCGGATTCTCGTACGGCGATGTGCTCGGCGCCGGCGAGGGCTGGGCCAAGTCGATCCTGTTCCATGAGCGCACCCGCGATGAGCTCGCGGCGTTCTTCGCGCGCTCCGATACGTTCGCGCTCGGCATCTGCAATGGCTGCCAGATGCTCGCGGCACTGAGGAGCCTGATTCCCGGGACCGATCACTGGCCGCGCTTCGTTCGCAATCGCGTGGAGCAGTTCGAGGCCCGCTTCACGCTCGTCGAGATCCTCGACTCCCCGTCGGTGCTGCTCGCGGGGATGCGAGGCTCGTTCCTGCCGATCGTCGTGTCGCACGGCGAGGGTCGTGCGGAGTTCGCCTCGGACGCCGCAGCGCGGGCATGCGCAGCGAGCGGCCTCGTCGCATTTCGCTACGTGGATCATCACCGGCAGGCCGCCGCGACCTATCCGTTCAATCCGGGCGGATCGCCGTTCGGGATCGCCGCGCTCGCGAGCGCCGACGGGCGGATCACGATCACCATGCCGCATCCCGAGCGCTCGTGCCGCTCCGTGCAGAATTCATGGCGTCCGCAGGGAGCAGGGGAGTGGAGCGGCTGGATGCGGCTGTTCCGCAACGCGCGCAGGTTCGTGGGGTAGCTAATCGGCGGGCGCGGCGATGGGGCGCTCGATACGGGCGGGCAGGAACGTCACCTTGCTCGTCGTGATCTCGAAGCTCCGGAGCTGCAGCTGGTCCATGATCTGCAACAGCTCTCCGGCAGGGTCCACGCCGATCCCGCGCAGATAGCGATAGAACGGCCCGTCCCGAGTATCGACGGGGCGACTGTGGCGCATGGAGAATAGGTCGATGACCGCCATCCTGCTCGCCGCATGACGCACGCCCCAGAGAATGTCGAGACCCCAGGTGGAGATGGAGCGGTCGAAGTCCGCGATCGCCGCGCGCAGCACCTCTCTCGAGAAGAACGGCGCCATCACCTCGACGAAGTTCGTTTCCCGCCACGCGCAGCTCGGATGATTGAGCGTCGTCGGATGGCTGTGGAAGGAGTCGGACGTGAGGCTCGCCTGCGCGAGGCCGAATGCCTGGCCGTGCACGAAGTCGGCGAAGACGCCGGGGTCGAAGAGCGTCTCCACGTCGTCGTCCAGGAACAGCACGCCTGCGTAGCGCTCGAGGAGAGGCCCGGAGAGAAGCAGCTTCGCCGCATGAAACTTGGACAGCCCGCCCGAGGTCACGTAATCGGCGCTCTGCAGAAGCCAGCAGTGCGGCCGCGGCGGCGCATAGAAGCTCGCGAGCAGGTCGAATCGGCGCCCCGGCGCGCCCAGGTTCCAGCGCTTCTGCTCGATGGGCGCCGCGCCCGCGCGCACGAACACGAGGAACGGCCTCGCCGTATCGGCGTCGGGAATTCGGTGGATGGCGACGGTAGAGGCGTTGCCGAACGTCCGCAGCGCCGGGTCTTCGATATCCATGGGCGTGGATCCGGGTCTGCAGCCGCTCGGCGGGCCCCGCGCCTAGGGGGTCGCCCCATCCTTGGCGACCGCCTCGAGACTCGCTAGCCGGTCGCGGAGCGCGTCGAGATCGCGGCGCGCGCTTTCCGCGTCGTACCGAGCCTGTGCAAGCGCACGGTCGAGAGGCTCGATGCGCTGCGAGACTTCGGCGAGGCCTGCGACGACGTGCTGCGAGCGCGCGATCTCACGGTGCAGCGCCAGCGAGGACTGCTGGGAGCGGCGGAAATCCTCGGAAAAGTCCACCGGATTGATGATCTTTGCGCCGCCGTGCATCCGGCCATTCTCGAATGACGGGTGGGACGGGAGCATTCTGCGAGGGTGATCCCCGATCCGTCTCTCGTCCTTCAGAAAGACGGCCACGAAGTCGTTCCAGAATTCCTTGTCCTGGTGCGAGACGAACGACTCGAGCAGTGCAGCGTCCATGCCGCAGCGCCTCGCCCAGGTAACGAGCGCGTTACCCGAGTCCGGATAGAACCGCCAGCAGTCGACGGGGTACCGGTGGAAAGCGCCGTTCGAGGGCACGTTGAGATAGAACAGTCCGCCCGGTCGAAGGATGCGCAGGATATCGATGAAGGCCAGCCAGAACAACTCGGAGTGCTCGAAGCAGGACGAGCTGACGGCGACGTCGATCGATTCGTTTTCGAAGGGAAAGGAGTAGGGGTCGGTGAGAACGATGTCCACGCCCTTCGCCCGTTCGAAGTCGACGCCGACGTAGCGGGCATTCGCCGGACACACGTCGCGCAGGGATCCGTTCACGTCCTGGGAGCCGATGTCGACCACCGAAACGTCTCCCAGGGGAGCGACATAGGTGTCGAAGAACAGCTTGCCATTGCTCATCGCGGTGGTATGCATGAGAACTCGCTCTCCCTCGTCGCGCTCGGGTCACGCCAGGACGAGCCCGGGGCCGCTAATTCCGGACTGCGTACAGCTCCATCCGGGCCTTGCCCCGGTCCGGGATCCCGAGATCGACGACCTCGAAACCACATTTCTCGAGCAGGCTGGTCAGCCGCTCGCGGCCGAAGATGTGGTGCTGCTCGAGCTCCGTCCAGTACGGATTGATCTTCGCTGCCTCGAGCGCTCTCCAGCTCGAGGACCCGAAATCCATCGCGCTGATCGCGAGCACGCCGCCCGGCTGCAGCACCTGCGCCGCTTTGCGCAGCGCCTCGAGGGGTCGGGGGATCTGCGCGAGAACGTCCATCATCGAGAGAACGGCCGGCACGATCTCGAACGAGAGCTGCATGAAGTCCTGGGACACCGCATTGAATCCCAGGCTCCGGATACGGGACACGGCATCGGAGCGGAGATCGACTCCCACGGCGGCAAAGCCGTGATCCGCCGCCGTCATGACGAGCGTACCGTCTCCGCATCCGACATCGACCCAGGTCGGCGCGCTCCGGCGGCCGAATGCCGCTCGATATCCCCCCAGGTGCCCGATGACTCTCTCCACCACTCGCGTCCAGGTGGCGGGAGTGGACACGAGTACGGAGGGGAAGTCCGCGCGCGGATCGCGGCTTATCTTGCGGCCGACCTCGGCGAGGCCCTCTCGCGTCCAGTAATGGCGGCTGTGGATGTGCCCGCACGAGGGGCACTGCATCCATTCGATGGCGGGAGGAAGGGTCTCGTGCCAGAGCGAATGCGCCTTGCAATTGGCGATTCCCAGGGTCTCGCTCGGCCCATCGCACAACGGGCAGCCCGGATAGGGGGCCTGTAGCGAAGCGGCGCGTAGCGGTGCAGCGCTCGGTATCGCGGCGGCTGGCGGCGGGCGATCCGCTGCGAAGGGCTCCCGTGCGGCCGGCGCCTCAGCGGGGGGCTGTACAGGTCCGCAATCCGGCACGTCGATGTGCGTCCGCGCGAGGCCGCTCCGCGACCGCGCCGTCATGAGCTCGATCGCCCGCTCGAGGTTGCCGGTGAAGCGCAGGGTGTCGAACAGCGGCGTCGTGAGGCGGTTGGCGGCGACTTTGGCGCGGAGCGCGGCACGGTATTTCGCGTCCGTACCGATTCGCTTGGCGATCCTTACCATGTCGTTGGGATCGGCGCCTACCAGCTCCGGCAGTTCCATCGCGTTGAGCAGGCTCTCGCTCACCCGAGATGCAAAGTGCCGTCCGCGGGCGGTGATCACGGGAACTCCCGCCCAGAGCGCATCGGAGGTGGTGGTGTGCCCGTTGTAGATCAGCGTATCGAGGACGGCGTCCGCAAGCCCTAGGCGCGCGAGGTGCTCCTGGGGCTGACTGAACGGCGCGAAGATCAACCGTGCGCGAGCGATTCCGGCAGACTCGGCACAGCGAGTGAGGTTGGCGATTGCTGCCGCGCTCTGTCCGAGCAGCCACAGCACGCTGTGCGGGACTTCCTCGAGCACGCGCAGCCAGTGGGAAAAGCTCGCGCGGTCGACCTTGTAGGACTGGTTGAAGGCGCCGAATACGACCTTGTCGTCCGGCAGGCCGTGCGCGGCCCGCGTACCCGGTGCGCCCGCGCCGGCGCGCTTGCGGTCATTGCACTGATAGGTGTGCGGAAGCCGGCAGAACTTCTCGGTGTAATACGGCGCGCTGTCGTCCGGCGTGACGAAGCGGTCCGAGACGACGTAGTCGATATCGGCGCTGGCTGCGCTGCCGGGGAATCCGAGGTAGGCCGCTTGCAGCGGCGCCGGCCGGTAGCCGAGGATTCCCGGCCGCCCGCCCCCGGTGTACAGCTTCAAGTCGAACAGGATGTCCAGCCTGTCCTCCCCGATGCGCGCTGCGGCCTGGCGATCGCTCAGCGAATGCACGGGCACGTGGTGCTCTACGGCATCGAGAAAGCGCTGCCGGTACGTCGATATGTCGGGACTGCTGTAGTCGTAGGCGAATATCTCGAACCGCGTCCGGTCGTGACTCTCGAAGACCCCCGCCATCAAGTGCATGGTCGCATGGTTGCGGAAGTCGCACGAGAGATATCCGACGCGTATGCGCGATCCGGCAGGCCGCGGCGCGTGCGTGAGGCACGAGTCCGCGCGCGGGACCATTCGCGCGATATAGGCGCGGGTCACCTCGAGATTCCGCGCCTCGTCCTTGCACCACGCGACGTGCGTGAGCGGGTACTCTTGCGGCGCTGCGAACCGGCCCGCGTCGTAGTAACCGCGGATCTTCCGCAGCAGCGTGTCGACCCAATCCCACTCGCACGTGAATCGTGCGGGCACCAGCGCGGCGCCGACGAGCGCGGGATCATCGGGCGCGAGCTCGAGAATCCTCTTGAAGGCGTTGGATGACTCCTCGTACAGATCGTTGCCTTGCAGGAGCAGGGCTGCGCGCGACAGGAGCGTGGGGTTCACACTGAGAGTCAGCTGCCGGCGAGCGAACTCGATGCCTTCTGCGGCGCGGTTGGCATTGAAGAGCGTCGTGATCAGCGCATCGAGGACCTCGTCGCTGTCCGGAGTCTCCTTGAGCGCTTGGCGCAAGCACTCCAGCGCCTCGTCGACGCTGCGCTCGGCCGCCAGAAGAATGCCGGCGGCCAGCCAGTTCCGGGCGCCCGCGCCGCGCTCCCCGGCGTGCTTGAAGGCGCGGATGGCCTCCGGCACGCGTCCCGTCAGGCGTAGCGCCTCGGCTCTGAGTGCGAGCGCTCCCGGATGTCCGGGCTCCCGCCGCAGCAAGACGTCGAGCTCCGGCAGCGCATCGGCTGCGTGGCCTTCGTTGATCTGCTCGAGCAGTGCTGCCAGGGGCGCCGGTCGGTTCATCGTTTGCGGAGCGGAGAGTTCGGCTACGGTGCGGCGGGTGACTTTAACAATATCCACCCGCGGGCTGATGCGGGACAGATCACACCGGCGTGCATGCATTGCGCGAGGCAAACGCCGGCGTTCGTGCAAGTGGGTGTACGAGAGCTGCCGCAGTGAAGTGTGAATTGGGTCACGGGAACGGGCTGGAAGTGACATATTCACTTCGCAGATCGTCTGGATTCACGCTGCTACGATCGGCCGGACTCCACCGCTCGGCTCCGGGGAAGGGATGAATGCATCGCGTCCAATCGTGATCACGCCGTATTACCGGGAGGACGCGTCGCTGCTCGAGCGCTGCATCCTCAGTGTCCGCGCCCAGACCGTACCGACGGCCCACCTTCTCGTCGCCGATGGACATCCGCAGGACTGGATCGACTCCGAGCCCGTCCGGCATCTGAGGTTGGATCGCGCGCATGGCGATTATGGGAATACGCCGCGAGGCATCGCTGCGATGCTCGCGGCGGCCGAGGAATTCGCGCCGATCATCCTGCTGGATGCCGACAATTGGCTGGAGCCGCTGCACGTGGAGACGTGCCTGCAGGCCGCGTCGGCCAGGCCCGGCACCGATTTCGTGGTGGCGAGGCGCCATCTGAGAAGGCCGGACGGATCGATCATGCCGATACCGGACGAGCCGGTATCCGAGCACGTGGATACGAGCTGCTTCGCGTTCTTCCCGGGCTCGTATCACATGCTGGCGATCTGGGCGTCGATGCCCAAACAGATGTCACCGATCGGCGATCGGGTGTTCTGGGCGGCGCTGCGCAAGCGCGGGCTCAGCGGGGTGGTGGTCACCGGCCCCGTCACGGTGAATTACTCGTGCGTGTGGGAGAGCTTCTATCGCGCGCTCGGCGAGCGGCCGCCGCCGGAATCGAAACCCAACATCGACGCGAGTCCCGTTTTTGCCTGGTGGTCGAGCCTGTCGGATCGCGAGCGCGAGATCGCCACGCGCCTGGCCGGCGTGCCGCTCTCCGATCCTCCCGTCTAACCGGCTCGCGCCCGCCGTCCTCGCACACGACGAGCTCGCGGCCCCGAAGGGCCGCGGCCGCGATGCGGATCGGCGCTACGACGCCGACTGTTAGGCACTCAGGTCGAGATACTGGATATTCGTCCCGAAGGCCTGGACCTCCGCAGTCGTAAATACGCTGATCTGCGAGGAGGTGAACTGACCGATCTGGATCGAGGAGAGATTGCTGATGGCGACCGTGGAGAGGGAGGGGATATCCGCGGTCGTGATCGCCTGCAGCTGGGCGCTGCTCAAGTTGTTGAGCGTGGTGCTGTTGAGGCCTGCCACCTGCGCGCTGGTCAGCACACCGATGTCCGTCGTCGTGATGGCCTGCAGCTGCGTGGTGCCGGCGGCTCCCAGGGCATTGATCTGGCTGTAGAGCAGGGCGGCGGTCTGCAGCGTGGTGAGCTCGGCGAGCTGACCGGTGGACAGAGCGCTGAAGGCGCCGGTGGAGATCCAGGCAACGTCCTTGGTGCTGATGGTCTGCAGCTGCGAGGTGCTCAAGTTGTTCAGCGTGGTGCTATTGAGGCCCGCCACCTGCGAGGTGGTGAGCACGCCGATGTCCGCCGTGGTGATGGCCTGCAGCTCCGTCGTGCCGGCGGCACCCAGGGCGTTGATCTGACTGTAGAGCAGCGCGGCGGCCTGCAGCGTGGTGAGCGCTCCGAGCTGACCGGTGGACAGGGTGCTGAGGACGCTGCCGCTGATCGAGGCGATGTCCTTGGTGCTGATCGCCTGCAGGTTGGTCGTCCCGAGGTTGTTCAGCGTGGTGCTCGTGAGGTTCGAGACCTGCACCGTGGTCAGGGCGGCGATGTCCTTGGTGGTGATCGCCTGCAGCTGAGCGCTGCTCAGGTTGTTCAGCGTGGTGCTGCTGAGACCCGCCACCTGGGTGCTGCTCAGCACGCCGATGTCCGCGGTGGTGATCGCCTGCAGCTGGGTGGTGCCGGCGGCACCCAGGGCGTTCAGCTGACCGGTGGTCAGGGCCGCGGCCTGGAG
>JASHYG010000068.1 GCA_030043215.1 Gammaproteobacteria bacterium | reverse complement strand
GCCGCCACCAAGAACACGAAGGGGGTCAGCAGGGACTGCGCGTCCCGCATGTCGCTCACGGCCGCTCCCACGGCCACCATCACGGATCCGATGACCAGAAACGAGATGATGAACAGGAGGAACAGCAAGAGCAGCAGCGCAGGATTGACCAGGCCGAACAGCGCGAAGGCGGAGAGCGCCCCGAATGCGACGAGGAGGTACAAGCCCATGCCGAGCATGACGGCGCCGAGCTGTCCCAGAATCTTTCCCCCGAGCAGCTCCACCGGCGACACCGCGGCGAGGAGCACCTCGATGATGCGGCTCGACTTCTCCTCCACCATCGTCGTGAGGAGGAACTGGCCGCCACCGAGCACTCCGACCACCATCAGCAGGATGAGTCCGAAGGGAACGAGACGGTCGAGCGTGGGGGTCGAGGGGCGCTCCGAGCCGTCACGCATGATGGCGATCGAGCGGCCGGCCTGCACCTGCGAGAGCGCGTCGAGCTGATCCACGTCGAGCCCATGGGCGCGGGCCCGCACGGATACGATCGCGTCCCGCAGCATTCCGCGGATCGCGGCCTCCGCGCGCTCGTCGAGATTCGCCGGGACGTACAGATCGTACGGCGTCGCCGCGCTGGGAGAGCCCGGCGCGGCTGGAACGAGCGCCTGCGGACGAACGACGACGACGGCCAGATGTCTGGCGCCGGCGTCCGGCTGGACGAGCCACGCCCTTTGCCGGGTGAGATCATCCGGCCGCTCGATGAAGCGAACGTGCGGAATCGGGCCCGTCATGGCGGTGATCCCCTCCATGGCGGTCACCGCGGTCTCGAAGCCGGGTCCCTCGAGGACGCCCGAGCCGGCTGCGCCGTAGGCGCCTTGCGCCGCTCGCTCTGCACGGACTCGCCTCCGCTGCTCGAGCTTTGCCGGGTCGGCGGTTTCTCGCAGAGCCGCCGCCACGAGACCGCTCGGATCGATGACGGCGACCTCGCCCGCGACGATGAAGTCCCGTTGACCCATCAGTCGCGGAAGGCCGAATATGACCGCCGCCATCAGTGCCGGCATCACGAGCGAGCCGATGATGAAGCCGCGCGTGGCGACCACCGCAAGGAACTCGCGGGAGGCGATAAATAGAATCTTCTTCAAGCCGCACTCCCGCCGGACACCACGCGCAAGAAGATCTCCTCGAGCGTGGGGCGGGCCAGCTCGATCCGGCTGCAGGGCAGCGCCGCCGCGAGGCGCGCCAGGGCCGCCGCGGGATCCGTTCCCGCGACCAGCCCAATCCGCAGTCCCGTCTCATCACGCGCAACCTGCTCCACCTCGGGTAGCTGGGTAAGGCGGGCCCCGTCGGCGCTCGGGTCCAGGGGCTCGAGGCGGATCGTGCGCGGATCGTAGCGGCTGCGGATCTCGGCGATGGGGTCATCGAGGACTTTGCGGCCGCGATGGATCATCACGACGTGATCGCAGAGCTCCTCCGCGTGCGCCATGACGTGAGTCGAGAACACGATGGTGGCGCCCCGGGCGTGCTCGGCCAGGATGAGCTGGCGCAGCTGCAGCGTGCTCACCGGATCGAGACCGGTGAACGGCTCATCGAGAATGAGCAGATCGGGATCGTGGATCACCGCGGCGATGAACTGAATCTTCTGCTGCGTGCCCTTGGAGAGCTCCTCGCAACGCCGGCCCGCATATTCCTCGAGGCCCAGGCGCGCGAGCCGCCAGCCCACGCGCTCCGGGAGGAGCGACGCAGGCACACCTTTGAGGCGGCCGATGTACTCGAGGAAGGCGCTCACGCGCATCTTTCGATACAGGCCCCGCTCCTCGGGCAGGTAGCCGATCCGATCCTTGGCCTCGAGAGCCGAGCGGCGCCCCAGCACCGAGATGCGGCCGGAGTCCGGCTGCAGGATCGACATGATCATGCGGATCGCCGTCGTCTTTCCGGCGCCGTTCGGCCCGATGAGGCCGTAGAGGCGCCCGCGAGGGATCTCGAGGCTCAGGTCGCCGACGGCCCGCGTCTCGCCGAACGTCTTCGTCACGCCTTGCAGCAGGATTGCAGGCTCTGTTGCGGTTTCGGTGTCCGGTTCTTCGACCCGCTCAGCCACGCGGCCTCCCCCCGACAGTGATGCGCGTGGGATGTTAGTTCACGGGCCTCCGCGATGTCACTGACGCGGCGAGAGAGGGCATCCAGCGAAGGAGTATGCCGGGCGAGGGACCTGACACCGAAGCGAAACATTGGCCGGCTAGGATTCTTGCGACTGCACCGGCGGGCTCGCGCCGGTGAGAAGACTCAAAGCGCGTCTCTATCCTATCCAGGCGAGGTACCATGCGAATCCTTCGACCGACGGCCCGCGCGGCCCGGCTGCTTGCGGGCTCCAGCGTCCTTCCCGCGCTCGCCGCGTTTGCGATGAGCTCGATCGCCCTTGCGGACCAGCCGTTCCTGCTTCCGGACTCGCTGGTGATCAGCAGCAGCACGTACGACCGCAATCAGGGGGCCGTCGTCTCGCTCACGATCGGCACGACCCTACCCGACACGGCGACGGCGACGACCACGGCGGTGGCGAACAACGACTACGTCAATGTTTGGAACAACGCATCGGTGGACGGCAGCTTCGGAGTGACGTCACCGATCCGCCTGACCGACGTGGAGCCAAGCAGCGGCCGCATATTCGGAGCGATCGACGTTCCGACCGATCAAGTCGTGACGAGCTTCTCGTCGAAGTCCGAGCTGGGTCTGCACATCGCGAGCGATTGGCAGGGAAACCATCTGACGTTCGTCGGGTACGCCGGAGCCGGTGTCGGTGCGCTCGATGTTTCCAACTCCGACGCCGTTGCGGGCCAGGACCCGACGAACCCGGTCACCTTCGCCTTCGGATCCGGGTATGCCTTTCACCGCACCATCGTATCGACGGATGCGCTCGGACGCTTCTCCTATACCCCGACGGTGGACTACGGCGGCAACAACGGCCGCTCGGCGCTGCTCGGCTCGAACGGGCTTTATTACGCGGTGGGCAATGCCAACAACGGCAATGCGACCACGTTCGGCCCGAACGGCACGGATCCGGACGTGACGGAGACCACCGGCCTCGAGGTGGTCGAGCCCATCGACGGCTGGTCGATCGACGTGCCGATTCCGGCCAACGACTCCGCCGAGGTGGATCCGCTGCTGCAATACCCCCTGGGCAAGAACGGCGCGCTCGACAAGGCGGGCAAGGACAATAACTACCGCGGCGTGACGGAATTCGCCGGGGCGCTGTACTTCACCAAGGGCAGCGGCAGTAACGGCATGGATACGGTCTATACCGTCAACACACTGCCCACCGTGGCCAATGCGGCCTCGACGGCGATCAGCGTCGTGCCCGGCTTCCCGACCGATTCGGCGCGCGCGACCGGCGGAGACTTCACGCCGTTCGCCGTATTCTTCGCAAACGCGACCACGATGTACGTGACCGACGAGGGAACGGGCGCGAGCGTCGATGCGAGCGAGCACGCCGGGCTCGAGAAATGGACGCTGGTGAGCGGCACGTGGCAGCTCGATTATGTGCTCACCAAGGGCCTGATCGGCGCCGTCGATAGCGACCTTTACGGCTACGACGGGCAATATCCCGACGTGACGACGATCGGCCTTCGCAACCTCACGGGCGTGGTGAACCGCGATGGCACGGTGACGTTGTGGGCCACGACCTCGACATCGAGCGCTTCGGGCGACAACGGCGCGGACCCTAATAGAGTCGTGCGCATCACCGATCAGCTATCCGCCACGACGATGACCGACGAGGTTTCCGCGGAGACATTCAGCACGATCGCCGGCCCCACCTATGGCACGGTCTATCGGGGCGTCGCGTACGTGTGCAGCGCGGCTCACGGTCCGGCACAGGCGTGTCGTGCGGGTGTTGACTTTGGGCGGGGCGACGGCGGCCGCCGGTAATCCGGGGTATGATGCGGGGCAGCCTCTCGCGAGGCTGCTGACCGCCCGAGGCGCAGCTGCCGCGGGCGGATCTCGATGCCTGACGCCAGCTACTACCGGATCGCCGGGCTTCAAATGCCGCAGATCCCAGCGCGGCCCCGTCACCCATTTCCCGAGCTGCGCAAGGCGCTGCGGCGCACGGCC
>JASHYG010000067.1 GCA_030043215.1 Gammaproteobacteria bacterium | reverse complement strand
GGCCGCGACCCGTTCGGCGCCGCATTCCGCTGCAGCCGCGCGGCCAGGGCGGCATCCTGTCGCGCCTGGTCGGCATCCTGACCGGGTGCCGTGCCGCTGTCCGCCGGAGAGCTCCCCGCCTGGCCGCTCGCGGCCGTCTGCGATTGAGCGTCCGACGCTCTCTGCCCGCCCGAGGCCGTCGACTGGCCCGCCTTCTTGGACCCCTCGTTGCCAGACTGCCCGGTGCCTTTCTCCTGCTGCGAGCCGCCGCTCTCGGAGCTCTGCGTCGAGTGCTGCTCGAGCTCGCGCGCGACGAGATCGCGGTTGTGGCGCGCATCCCGGTCGCCGGGCGCTTGCTGGAGCGCGGCGTCGTACGCTGCGAGGGCCGACGGCAGATCTCCCCCGCGCGCGAGAGCATTGCCCCGGTTGTACTGCGACTCCTCGTCGCGGAGCGGCTTTAGAATCCGGGCCGCCTCGGCGTAGTGACCCGCCTCGAGCTCCGCGTAGGCGCGGCGGCGAGGGTCCGTGAATATTTCCGCGGCTTCCTGCGGATGGCCGGCGTCGAGCAGCCGCTGCGCGCGCTGCTCGGGCGTGAGCCACAGGCTCGACCAGGTGCCTGCGAGCGCGCCCGCGCTCGCGACGCCCATCGCGAGGCACAGCGGTACGCAGATGAATGTGTGCCTCATATCCATCCCTTGCGCGCAACCAGCGCCGCGAGCACGAGCAGCGGAGGCAACAGCCAGATGCCGTCGTTGCGCCAGACCGCGACGCGGGAGCCGGCTTGCGACACTCCGTCGTCCAGCGCGTGCGTCCGGTCGGCCTGCAGCGTCGCGATCAAATCCGGGACCTCGCCCAGGGTCACGAAGCGGCCGCCGCCCGCGGCCGCGAGGCGCTCGAGCTCACCGGTCTGCATGCGGGTCACGAGAATGTCGCCGCGCTCGTCGCGGACGAACTCGCCGGTCGCATCCCGCTCCGGCGCTCCGCTTTCAGTGCCGATGCCGATGACGTGGACCCTCACCCCCTGCTGCGCGAGACTCTTGGCCGCCGAGAGCACAGGGCCCTCATCCTCGAATCCGTCGGACAGCACGATCACCTGGCCGTTCCCGGCATTGCCCCCGCGCAGCAGCTGCCAGGCCTCGGCGAGAGCCGGCTCGAGCTGGTGTCCGGTCTCGGGCATCAAGCTCGGCGCGAGAGCCTGCAGCAGCGTACGCACGGTCGCGACATCGGTCGTCAAAGGAGTGACCGTGTACGACTCGCCTGCGAACGCCACGAGGGCCACGCGCGCATCCTGCGCCGCCGAGAGCAGGTCGGCAATCGCGAAGCGCGCGCGCGTCGCCCGGTCCGGCGGAAGATCGGCCGCGCCCATGGACGGAGACAGATCGAGCAGCAGCACCCATGCGGCCGGTGTGCGATAGCCGGCGCTCGGTACCCGCCGCCAGGCCGGGCCCGCAAGGGCCAGCACGGCGAGCGTCCACGCGAGACACACCAGGACCCACGGGGAGCGCGCGCGGCCGCCGCCGGCGAGGCGCAGCAGCGGCAGCAGGTGCGTGTCCACCAAGCGACTCCACGTAAGGTCACGGTCACCGTGATGACGCAGGCTCCATGCGGCGAGCGCAAGCAACGGCGGCAACGCGAGCAGCCATAGCGGATGCAGGAAGTGAAAGCTGCGCAGGGCGCTCAGGTCCATGCGCTTCCCCCGAGGTACGCCGCGGGAACGCTGAGCAGCAGCGCGAGCGCGAGCGGCCACACGAACCACTCGCTCCTCGGGCGCAGATACTGCTGAGTGCCGCGCGTGGGCTCGAGCTCGTCTATATGCTGATAGATCTCCTCGAGCGCGGCACTGTCCGTTGCGCGGAAGTAGGCGCCGCCGGTCGTCTGCGCGATGGCCCTGAGCGTGCCCTCGTCGAGGTCCGTGTTTCCGGAGCTGAATCCGTCCTGGCCCTCGCCCGCGGCGGCCCCGACGCCGATGGTGTAGATGCGCAGGCCCGTCCGCGCCGCCATGCGCGCCGCCTCGAGCGGAGGCATCACCCCGGCATCGTTCTGTCCGTCGGTGAGCAGGATCATCACCGTCTGCCGCAGAGACTCCTCCGAGCCGCTCGCAGCGCGCAGGCGCTTGATCGCGAGTCCGATCGCATCGCCGATCGCCGTCTCCGTTCCCGCGACGCCCACGACGGCGTCGTCGAGAAACCGGTGCACCGTCTGCAGGTCGGTGGTGAGCGGGGCCTGAAGGTACGGCCGGGTGCCGAAGAGGATGAGACCCACCCTGTCCCCCTGCCGCTCGTCGATGAAGCGTCCCGCGACCTGCTGCACGACTTGCAGGCGGCTCAGTCCTCCGGCCATGTCCTGGATCGCCATGGAGCCGGATACATCGACGGCGAGGAGCAGACGGCGCCCCGTGGTCGGCACCGCAACCGGATCGCCGAGCCACTGGGGCCGCATGGCCGCCGCGACGAGCAGAATCCAGATCGCCGCATAGGCGAGCCGCGAATACCGGCGCAGCAGGGCGGCGCTGCGCTCGTCCGCCGCAACCGTCGCCGCGAACGGGAGATAGAGGGCGCTGCCGCGCGGCTCGGCCTCGCGGCGCAGGACGTAGCTCACGAGCGGCAGCGGCAGTAGCGCGGCCATCCACGGCCACTCGAGGTGGATCATCGTCCGTGCCTCCGGCTCCCCTCTGCCGCGCGGCGGATGAACTCCGCCGCCGCGGTGAGCCAGCTCTCCCGGTCGATGGGCCCGCTGCCGCCGAAGGCCGCCGCGAGCAGCGAGCGTCCCGCCTCGCCCGCAAGCTGCTCCGCTCCCGCGGTACCCGCAAACTCGAGCCACGCTGCTCCGGTCAGTCTCGCGGCGATATCGCGGCCATAGAGCGTCACCGCGTAGCGCCGCAGCAGGCTCTCGATGGCCCGCGCGGCGGCAGGTCCTTCCACGGCACTCGTCCGGATGAGCCGCAGCTCGCGCAGCGCCGCACGCCGGAACCGGCGGCGCGGCTGGCGCCACCATCTCGCGGCGATGACGAGCGCGGGCAGGAGCAGCACGAATAGCACGCCGGCGCCCCACCATCCCGGCGCCGGCGGCCACCATGCCGGCGGGGATGGCGCGTGGGCCGGTGCGAGTTGCGAGAGCCAGTCCGCACTCATGCGCGAGCCCTCGTCCGCGCGAGCTCCTGCCCGAGCGCCTCTTGCACCGACTCGCGCGTGTCGAGCCGCGTCACCGGCGCGGCGAGCAGCCGGGCGAGCGCCTCGACGCGCGCCTTGCGGCGCTGCCAGGACTCGAGCCACCGCTCCCGCACCCCGGCGCCATCGAGGATCCGCACGCTCTGCGGCAGGCCGGCCCGGAAGCGGCCGTTCGGCAAGGCCTGCTCCTCGAGGGGATCCGAGACCCAGAAGAGCCTCCACATGGCATGCGAGGCAAGCGCCGGCCACGAGGCCTCGATCGGGTCGTCGAGTCCTGCGAAGTCGCTGAGCGCGACGACGAGGCTGCCCGGCCGCAGGAGCGGCGTCAGCGCGCGCAGCGCGGACTCGAGGGCGCGCGAGGCCGGCGCGCTCGCGGTGCTCGCGGCGCTCTGC
>JASHYG010000066.1 GCA_030043215.1 Gammaproteobacteria bacterium | reverse complement strand
GCCGCCACCACTACCGTCGCCACCACCACCGTCTCTACCACCGCCGCGGGCGACGCGCTCGGACCCAGGGCCTCGCTCGCACTGCGGGAGTTCCTCGCGCTGATCGAGCGTCTCGCGCGCGAGATCTCGACGCTTCCGCTCCACGAGCAGGTGGACCACGTGCTGCAGGCGAGCGGACTCGTGGAGCACCACAAGCGCGAGAAGGCCGACCGGGGCGAGGCTCGGGTGGAGAACCTCCTGGAGCTCGTGAGCGCCGCGCGCGGCTTCGATCCCGAGCCCGCCGAGCCGGGCGAGGAGCTGCCGCCGCTCGCGGCCTTCCTCTCGCACGCCGTGCTCGAGTCCGGCGAGGGCCAGGCCGAGGCGTGGGAGGACTGCGTGCAGATGATGACGCTGCACAGCGCGAAGGGGCTCGAGTTTCCCGTCGTGTTCCTGAGCGGCATGGAGGACGGCCTGTTTCCTCATCAGCGCTCGATCTCCGATCTCGATGGACTCGAGGAGGAGCGCCGCCTGTGCTACGTCGGCATGACGCGCGCGATGCAGCAGCTCTATCTCACGTATGCGGAGCAGCGCCGCCTGCACGGTGTGGACAGCTACGGACTGCCGTCGCGGTTCATCAAGGAGCTCCCGGAGGAGCTCGTCGAGGAAGTGCGCCCGCGCGTGCGCGTATCCCGCCCCGTGAGCGCGGGGCGCTTCCGCGCCGAGGGCGAGCCGCGATGGACCGGCGGCGATCGCACGGTCAGGCTGGCCCGGCCGGGAGCGCGTCCCTGGGCGGACGCGAGCGAGCCCGAGCCGAGCGGCATGCGGCTCGGAGCGCGCGTGCGCCACGGCAAGTTCGGCGAGGGCGTGGTGCTCAACTTCGAGGGCAACGGCGCCCACGCGCGCGTGCAGGTGAGCTTCGAGCAGCAGGGCACGAAGTGGCTGATGCTGCAGTACGCCAACCTCGAGCCGGTATGAGCGCGACGCCGGCATGAAGATCCTCATCCTCGGTGCAGGCCAGGTCGGCCGGACGGCGGCCTATCAGCTCTCGCGCGAGGAGGCGAACGAGGTCACGGTCGTCGACAGCAACGAGGAGATCCTGAGGGACCTGCAGGATCGGATCGACATCCGCACCGTCGCGGGCAATGCGGCGTACCCGATCGTCCTCGAGGCCGCGGGAGCGGCCGAGGCGGACATCATCATCGCGCTCACCAACAGCGACGAGGTCAACATGACCGCCTGCGAGGTGGCGTACACGCTGTTCCGCACGCCGACCAAGATCGCACGCATCCGCTCGTCGGAATACACGAGCCGCCCGGAGCTCTTCAGCGAGGACGCGCTCGCGGTGGACGTGTTCATCAGCCCCGAGCAGCTGGTGACGGAGTACATCGAGCGTCTGATCCGCTACCCCGGAACGCTGCAGGTCCTCGACTTCGCGGAGGGCCGGGTGCGCCTCGTCGGCGTGCGCGCCTTGCAAGGCGGGCTCGCCGTCGGCCGGCGCCTGAGCGAGCTCCGCGAGCACGTCCCCGGCGTCGAGGTGCGGGTGCTCGCGATCTATCGTGCCGGCCGCATGATCCGGCTGGACGGCGAGACCCTGATCGAGGACGGCGACGAGATGTACTTCCTCGCCGCGCGCGACTCCATCCGGCGCATCATGGCCGAGATGCGGAAGGAGGAGGACACCGCGCGCCGGGTGGTGATCGCGGGCGGCGGAAACATCGGCCTGAGGCTCGCCAAGGCGCTCGAGAAGAGCCAGCAGGTGAAGCTCATCGAGCGCGATCCGCAGCGCGCGCGCCGCGTGTCCGAGCTGCTGGAGAACGCGATCGTCCTGAACGGCGACGCCGCCGACGAGGAGCTGCTCGTCGAGGAGAACATCGACAGCACGGACGTGTTCGCGGCGATCACCAATTCCGAGGAGGCCAACATCCTCTCGGCCATGCTCGCCAAGCGGCTCGGTGCCCACAAGACGATCGCCCTCATCAACAAGCCCTCCTACGCCGAGCTGATCGAGAGCGGCAGCATCGACGTCGCCATCTCCCCGCAGACCATCACCATCGGATCGCTGCTCGCCCACGTGCGGCGCGGCCACATCGTGAAGGTCCACTCGCTGCGGCGCGGCGCGGCCGAGGCGCTCGAGGCGATCGCCCACGGCACCGGGGCGAGCTCACGCGTGGTGGGCCGGCGGGTGGAGGACATTCCGTTGCCGGAGGGAGCCTCCATCGGCGCCGTCGTCCGCGGGGACGAAGTGATCATGGCGCACCACGACACCGTCGTGAACGCCGACGACCACGTGATCCTGTATCTGTCCGACCGCCGCCACGTCGAGGCGGTCGAGCGCCTGTTCCTCGGGGCCTGAGGGCGGGGCCCGAGGGCTCGAGGCACACCGTATGCTCGCCGTCGCCAACGCGCTCGGGCGGATGCTCGTCGTCTTCAGTGCCGCCTACGTCCTGCCGATCATCGCGGCGCTGGTGAGCGGCGACGGTACCGCCACGCCGTTCCTCGCCACCGGCTTGCTCAGCGCCGCGGTCGGATTGGCCATCGCCGCGGCGACCCGCCGCGGAGCACGCGAGCTCAAGCCGCGGGACGGCTTCCTGCTCGTGACGCTCGGCTGGGTGCTCATCTCCGCCACGGCGGCGATTCCGCTCGTCGTCCTGCTGCCGCGTCTCTCGTTCACCGGCGCCTTCTTCGAGTCGATGTCCGGGATCACGACCACGGGGGCGACGGTCCTCACGGGGCTCGACGCGCTGCCGCCGTCCATCAACCTGTGGCGCCACACGCTCGAGTGGTGCGGCGGCCTCGGCATCATCGTGCTGGCCATCGCCGTGCTACCCCTCCTAGGCGTCGGCGGCATGCAGCTCTACCGGGGCGAGACGCCCGGCCCCGTCAAGGAAGACAAGCTGACGCCGCGGATCACCGGCACGGTGAAATCGCTGTCGCTCACCTACTCCACCCTCACGGTGGCCGGCATCGTCGCGCTCAGGATCTGCGGGATGTCGTGGTTCGACGCGATCTGCCATTGCTTCTCGGCGGTGGGGCTCGGCGGCTTCTCCACGCATGATCAGAGCATCCGCTACTTTCATTCCCCGGCCATCGAGCTCACGCTCGCCGCGCTGATGATCATCGCCTCCTTGAGCTTCGCTCGGCATTTCGCGGTGCTGCGGAAGCTGACGCTCAAGCCCTACGCCGGGGACCCGGAAGCGCGGGCGATCCTCATCGTTCTCGGCGCGAGCGTGATCGGAATCGCCGGGCTTCTCACCTACCGCCACGTTTATCCGAGCTTCGGCACCTCGCTCCGCCACTCGCTGTTCAACGTCGTCTCGATCGCAACGACCTCCGGCCTCGTCTCGGACGATTACACCACCTGGCCTCTGCTCGCGCCGTTCTGGATGCTCTTCCTGTGCTGCTTCCTCTGCAGCACGGGCTCCGCCGGAGGCGGCATCAAGATGTTCCGCATGCTGGTGCTCTCCCGGGAGGCGGGACGCGAGCTCAAGCTGCTGGTGCATCCGAGCGCCGTGGCGCCCGTCCGCATCGGCGGCCGTCTCATTCCCGACCGGGTCGCGAGCTCCGTGCTCGCCTTCATCTTCCTCTACTTCATGACGACGGCGGTCTTGACGCTCGCCCTCCTCGCCACGGGGCTCGACTTCGTCTCCTCGTTCGGCGCCATCGTCGCGACCATCAACAACATGGGGCCGGGACTGGGCGTGGTCGGTCCGTTCAAGACGTATCACAGCCTGACCGGCCTGCAGACCTGGATCTGCACCCTCTCCATGCTGCTCGGGCGGCTCGAGATCCTGAGTGTGCTCGTGCTGTTCACGCCGGCGTTCTGGCGCAAGTGAGGATGAAAGAGGACGCGCCGGCGCGACCTGACCGGGGGGTGCGACTTCGCCGGTGAGCGCGTCCGCGCCGCTTCAGCCGCGGCGGCGAGCGCGATTGACGGCGTCTCGCATCGAGAGGCTGGCCGCCCGCGCGGCGGCAGCAAAGTCGGCTCCGGAGGAGGCGTACAGGATCGCTCGCGATGAGCTCACGATGAGCCCCGCGCCGTCCGGCGTCTGCCCCCGTTTGACCGCCTGCTCGACATCGCCGCCCTGGGCGCCGACGCCCGGCACGAGAAGCGGCATGTCGCCCACGATCGCCCGCACCTCCGCGAGCTCGGCGGGGTAGGTCGCGCCAACGACGAGCGCGCAGTTCCCGCGCACGTTCCAGCGCGTCGCCGCGAGCTCGGCCACGACCTGGTACAGCCTGCGGCCGCCGACCGGAAGATCCTGGAGCTCTCGCGCGCCAGGGTTCGACGTCCTGCAAAGCACGATGGTGCCCCGGTCCTCGTATTCCAGAAACGGCTCCAGGGAATCGAAACCGAGGTACGGGCTGACGGTCACCGCGTCCGCGCCGTAGCGCTCGAAGGCCTCGATCGCATAGCGCTCGGCGCTGTTCCCCACGTCTCCGCGCTTGGCATCCAGGATCACCGGGATCCCCGGGTAGCGCTGATGGATGTACTCGATCGTCCGCTCGAGCTGGTCTTCCGCCTCGTACGCCGCGTAGTGCGCGAACTGCGGCTTGTACGCGCAGACGAGATCGGCGGTCGCATCGATGATGGCCTTGTTGAACTGGAAGATCGGCGAGGCCTGCGCGGCGATCGCGGGCGGGAAGCGCTCGATCTCCGGATCGAGGCCCACGCAGACGAGAGAGTCGTTGCGGTTCCAGGCTTCGCCGAGCTGTCGGCGGAACCCCTTCACCCGCTGCGCTCCGCAACGGCGATCACGCGACGCGGCCGCGCGCGCGAAGACCGCGCTTCCTCAGGTGCACGAGCAGGATCGAGATCGCGGCCGGCGTCACGCCCGGAACCCGCGCCGCCTGACCGAGGGTGGCGGGCAGGATCTCCGCCAGGCGCTGGCGAGCCTCCGTCGAGAGCCCGGCCACCTGCGAGTAATCGAGATCGGCCGGAAGCGGCGTCTCCTCGCTGTGACGCTGGCGCTCGATCTCCTCCTCCTGGCGCTCGATGTAGCCGGCATACTTGGCGCGCACGTCCACCTGCAGCCGCACCTGGCTTGGCAGCCGGTCGTCGATGTCGTCCCAGGCAGGCGGCCCCGTCAGCTCGATCACCTGCTCGTAGCGGACCTGCGGCCGCCGCAGGAGCTCGAAGGCGCTCTGGTCCCTGCCAAGCGGCCCGTGCAACGTGTCCTGAGCCCACCGCGGCGGCACCGTGTCCGGATGGATGCGCAGCGCCTCGAGGCGCTGCACCTCGGCGTCGGACAGCCGGCGCTTGTCCTCGAACAGGCGCCAGCGCTCGTCGTCGACCAGTCCGAGCTCGCGGCCGATGGGCGTGAGCCGCAGGTCCGCATTGTCCTCCCGCAGCAGCAGGCGGTACTCGGCCCGGCTGGTGAACATGCGGTAGGGCTCGCGCGTGCCGCGGGTGACCAGGTCGTCGATGAGCACCCCGAGGTACGCCTCGCTTCGCCGGGGCGTCCACGGGTTGCGGTCCCGTGCCTGCAGGCCAGCGTTGATGCCGGCGACCAGGCCTTGCGCCGCGGCCTCCTCGTATCCGGTGGTGCCGTTGATCTGGCCGGCGAAGTACAGGCCCCGGACGGCTTTCGTCTCGAGCGAGGATTTGAGGTCCCGGGGGTCGAAGAAGTCGTACTCGATGGCGTAGCCCGGCCGCGTCAGATGCGCTCGCTCGAAGCCGCGGATGCTGCGCACGAAATCAAGCTGCACGTCGAACGGCAGGCTGGTCGAGATGCCGTTCGGGTAGACCTCGCGCGTCGAGAGTCCCTCGGGCTCCACGAAGATCTGGTGCGACGACCTATCCGCGAAGCGGACCACCTTGTCCTCGATCGAGGGACAGTAGCGGGGACCCACGCCCTCGATCGCTCCGGTGAACATCGGCGACCGATCCGTTGCCGCGCGGATGATGTCGTGAGTGCGCTCGTTAGTCTCTGTAATGAAACATTCCACTTGTCTAGGGTGCTCAGTGCTTCGCCCAAGAAACGAAAACACCGGTACCGGATGGTCGCTCGGCTGCGCCCGCAGGACCGAGAAGTCGATCGTGCGCCCGTCGATCCGCGGGGGCGTGCCGGTCTTGAGCCTGCCCACGCGGAAGGGAAGGTCGCGCAGCCGCGCGGCGAGCTTGAGGGAGGCCGGGTCGCCCGCGCGTCCGCCCTGCAGCTGCTCGAGGCCGACGTGGATCTTGCCTCCGAGGAATGTGCCGACCGTCAGTACGACGCTCGCAGAGGAGAAGCGGATGCCGGTGACGGTCTCGACACCACGCACGCGCCCGCCTTCGATGAGCAGGTCCGCGGCCTCTTGCTGAAACAGTGTCAGGCTTGGCTGATTTTCGAGGATCGAGCGGATAGCCTGACGGTAGAGCTGGCGGTCGGCTTGCGCCCGCGTGGCTCGCACGGCGGGGCCCTTGCTCGCATTCAGGGTTCGGAACTGGATGCCGGCGCGGTCGGTCGCGCGGGCCATGGCGCCGCCCAGCGCGTCGATTTCCTTGACGAGATGGCCCTTGCCGATGCCACCGACTGCCGGATTGCAGCTCATCTGGCCGAGCGTATCGATGCTCTGCGTGAGCAGCAGCGTCGAAGCGCCCATGCGCGCGGCGGCGAGCGCCGCCTCGGTGCCGGCGTGGCCGCCGCCGACGACAATCACATCAAAGGGGTGCGCGAAGCGCATGGAAGGGCAGCGAGCTCTGGGGGTGCAAATTGGCCGGCCATTCTAAGCCTCGGACGGGTGGGCACCAACTGCCGCCGCTCGCGACGCCGGTGCTGGTGCTGGTGCTGGGACTAGGGCTCGGGCTGCCGGGAAGAGCGCCACGGGCCGCCGTTCCGGAGAACCCCGCGGCTCCGCACGGCAGGCAGATCGAGCTGTTCGTCGCTCGCGTGCCGGCCATCAATCTGCGAGAGCGTCCGGATCCCCTCTTCGTGCTCGCCGGCGGGCCCGGCGTGGTCGCGACCACCTTACCGTGCCCTCCCTGAGCCAGCACCTGCTGATCATGCGGCGGCTCCACCGCCGCGAGGCGCTGCTCGGCTGAGCGCGCCGTACCCTCCGCGGCATTCCTTCCGCAGCATTTCCCTCGCAGCACCCGCTACATCCCCTGGCGCAGGAGCTCACGGAGCTGGAACTGGTGGTTGCGAGCAAACTCGCGCGCCTCGACCTCGAAGCGATTGTTCCAGTATCCGCGGCGCAGGCACTCGCGGAGATATCTGAGCGTGGTGAGCGATCCCGTCTCCCACTGCAGCAGCACGTGGCAGTACTCGTGCAGCATCAGGACTGGATCGCTGAAAAACTCCGCGGCGCTGCCGCGGAGAAAGATGCGCCGCCTGCGCGTGGTCGCAATGGCGCGGCCATGGAGCCGCGCAAAGAGCGAGAGCTCGACGACCTTCACCTGGTCCACGCGTGCCGACCCGCCGAATATCCGCTCGAGCGAGCGGCGGACGAGAAGTGGCGGGGCGGCTTCGTTTCCCGGGCGCAAGCGCATGCGCACATTGTAGGGCGCAAATGCTCGCCGGCGTCACCTCGCTCAACGACGTCCGGCACTATCGACACGTCTGCGACGTCCTCGTGAAATGACTACTCCATCCCAGGAAGTGTCGCTGTTTGACAGTTTCCCTCGGCGGGGCTGCAGCGCGCTATCATTCAATAGAGCCGCGCGCCGTGCGTGCCGCTCCCGGCGATGTGCGCTCGGTCGAAGTCCTCGGCCGGGGCGGCGGGCTTCACTGGGAAAGTCTGGACCTCGATCTCAGCGTCGCCGCACTGGTCTCGTCGGTATTTGTCGGACCCGAATGGATGGCCGAGCTGGGCCGCATCGGCGGCACGCGATC
>JASHYG010000065.1 GCA_030043215.1 Gammaproteobacteria bacterium | reverse complement strand
TGCGCTCGTACGTCGATTAGCGAGGTGCGAGCGCAAATCCAGCGATCGACCGCCCCGGCCGCCGCGCGCGTAGCCGTGGATCTCCGTCGCCTGATCTCGTAAGATTTGACACGCCTTGCGGTCGACCGTTTGCGAGGCGCCAGAGGGGGGAAGACTCATGCCGGGAACACCGTATCCCAAGCAGCAGATGCACCGCATCGCTTATACCAAGCTCACCCCGGAGCAGATCGCCGTCAAGCTTCGCCCGGTTGCCGAGCGCGGGCCGACAAGCGTCTCGCCACTCGCCACGGACTTCGCCGGCGAGACGCTGATCATCGTCACCGACGATGGCCCCACGCTCCGCTACAAGTTCGCGAGCAACTCCAAGCTGTCCGTGGCCGAGAACGGCGGCAAGCCGATCCATGCCGGGTTCGGCGCGCAGGAGATGGACCATATCTGCCTGTTCACCCACATGATTCCCGGCACGCAGCGCGGCTATGCCGTGGTCGTCGACCGAAATAGCAAGCTGGCTACCGTCATCGAGCTGTGGTTCAGCGGCTACGAGGATAACCGCGAGGTCCAGCGCCAGATCTATTTCGGGTATGTCGACACCCACGGTGGCCCGGCGCCCAAGGGGCGGCACGAGCTCACCAATCGCCTGGAGGGCCGGGGCTACCACTGGCGGCAGGACACGGGCATGGAGACGCTGGAGTACTACCCCTCCGCGGCCTATTCCCATTTCGTGGAACTGTCGCGTACGGGCGGCGAACTCGGCTTCTCCGCCCCGTCCGATTACGTCAAGCTCGACAACGACTTCTTCGTCTACACCCGCACGGAGTGCGAGTTCTCCGGCACCTTCACCACGTATGTGATCGACATGAACCGCACCCAGCAAATGGGGGTACGGCTCGGCTTCGACGAAGGCGACGATCTGCATTACTACGTCTTCCGCGGCCATGGCGACATCGTGGGTCAGATCGCGCACTTCGAGAAATTCGCGGACAACACCGGTGATCCCGTGCCCGGTCCGAAGGACAAGGACGGCAAGCCCATCAAGGGCGGGCGGCGCGTCTACCGGCCGATCCACACCATGGAGAAGCTGACCAAGGAGCAGGTGGATAAGGTCGTCAAGGAGCATTCCGCCGCCTTTCCGGCCCGTGTCACGACGGGCGGCGCCGCCGGCATGAGCGGGAATGCCTTGCCCGTGAGTGATTTTCTGGCGGGCAAGACCTTCACCCTGCGCTACGACAACGGTCCGGTGATGGAATACAAGATCGACAGCGCCGATGAGCTCAACTGGCGCAAGGATGGCGGGGGCGACTGGACCAAAGCGCGCTACCAGTCCTATGAGGTGGCGCCGGGCTTGATCCTGTTCGGGCACCTGCTGGCGGACGCGCCCGACCACGACGGCCACATCATTGCGGCGGATTTCGAGCAGGGGTTGGTCACCTGCTACAACGGATATCTCAATACGCCGTATTTTGCCAACGAGGCCGGGGCGCGCACCCTGTTCGGCGTGCTGGAGATGGACGGGATTCAGCCGCCCATGTACCGCCGCCATAGCCGAACGACCGAGATGCTGGGACGCTGCATCACCTACAGCTATGCTCCGGGGCTCGTATCGATGCATCTGTATTCGACGCCCAACACGGTGTCCTGGATCATCTTCACGCCGGACCAGCACGGCGGATTGGAATGGAGCGGGCCGGGCGACTTCGTGAAGATCCGCGACGGCATCTATTTCATGTACTGGCTCGAGGAGGCCTGCAACGGCACGCTGGGCACCGTCCTCCTCAACATGAACATCATGCACGACGCCGGCATCGGCTATAACTGCGGCTCACGCGGCCTCAATATGAGCACTATCGGTGCCATCGTGCGGCACGCGGGCAAGTTCGAGGTCGACAAATATTTCCAGATCAGGACGTGAGGGAGGATGGCATGAGCAAGGACAACAGTCCCACGCGCCGGAAGTTCCTGACAGGCGGTGCGCTCCTCGCCGCGCCCATCGCTGTCGCCTCGGTTTCCGCCGTTGCGTTGGCCGACGACGGATTGAAGGCTCGCGTCAGACGCCTCGAGGACGACGCCGCCATCCGCGAGCTGCATCAATCCTGGCTGCGACGGGTCAATGCGGGTGAGCGCGACGCGTTATCCGACAACGCTGTGCGGCGCATCACCGTGGATCATGCCGGCGCGCCGGACAAGATCGAGATCGCTGCGGACGGCCGAACCGCAGTCGGGTATTTCGACCATGCGATCGAGGTGGAAACACCGCTCGCCAAGGATTGCACGCTGGCGCAAATGGCGCATGCCCAGGGCAACGGCACCATTCATCAAACCGAGCGCCGCATGCTGACGGTCGACTTCGCGAAGACCGGCGGTACCTGGAGGATCGCGAAAGTCGCGCTGAAGGCCGCTTCGCACGACGCCTGACGGCGGGTTAAGAACGCGGCTGCGCCTCCGATGCGGTTGCTCCGGAGCCGATCCTCCATCAATCAGTTGTCAGTTCCGCGCCCCTCGAGCGATACCCGCGCGGGGAGATGCCGGCTCTTCTCGAGAAGAAACGTGAGAAGTACGCGGGGTCCTCGAATCCCAGCGTGTAGGCAATCTCGGCGACGGGCATGACCGTGTAGACGAGCTGTCGTTTTGCCTGCAGCAGGATTCGCGCGTGCAGCAGCTGGATCGGTGGCTGGCCCGTTGCGGACAGACAGGCATTGCGCAGGCGGGTTTCCGAGACGCGCAGCGCCCTTGCGTAATCCGGTATGGTGTGGCTGGATCGGAATCCGGATTCGATCAGCGTGCGAAAGCGTCCGACGAGCTGCCGGCTGCGCGACAGCGAGGC
>JASHYG010000064.1 GCA_030043215.1 Gammaproteobacteria bacterium | reverse complement strand
AGCACCGCGCTAGAAGCCCCGCATCTCGGGAAAGTCGTCGCCCAAGTCGCTCGCCAGGTGCTCGATGACCTTGGCGCCCCAGCCCCGGCTAACCTGCCGCTGAACCACGCGCGAGCCTCACTCGAGCTCCCGGCGCGCTCCTTCCTGCTGCTCGGACCCCGCGGCACGGGCAAGACGACCTGGCTGCGCTCCGCGCTGCCGCAGGCGCGCTGGTACAACCTGCTCCTCGATCGGGGCTGCTCCGTTTGATGCGCTCGCCTCCAAGCCGCGCCACTGGCGGTTCGCGCTCACGGGCTCCTCGGCGCGCCGGCTGCGCCGCGGGGACGTCAACTTGCTGGCCGGCCGTGTGATCGACCGCCGGATGTTTTCCCTCACGCTCGCCGAGCTCGGCACCGAGTCGACAGCGGACGACCTGCTGCGGTCCGGAAGTCTGCCGCTGGTACGCGCAGAGCGAGTCACGGCCTCCCGCATCGATCTGCTCGAGGCCTACGTATCGACTTATTTGACCCAGGAGATCCGCGCAGAGGCGCTGGTGCGGAGCCTCGAGTCCTTCACAGCGAGCCCCCGCTGGCGCCCGGAATACAGCGGGGCGCTGAACGATCTCGCGACCGCCGGAGCGGTTACAGGCTGCTATGGTGTATATTTGGGAGATATCCCGCTCCGGGATCGAGCCGTGCACGTGCTGCCGCTGTACTCGTTCTTGCAGGAGCTCTACGCCGGCCGGGTGCTCGTTCCGTCCAGGCCGCGCAAGCCCAAATCACGGTGACCCTGTGACCCCGAATCGGCTTTCCTTGCGTGCCACCTGATATGAAACGGATTCTTTGGCGCCCCCGGCCGGAGTTGAACCGACGACCTACCGCTTAGGAGGCGGTCGCTCTATCCACTGAGCTACGGGGGCACCGAGGCGCCTAGTCTACCGTGACTTTGTACGGGCGCGCAGGCGCAAGCACCCCCATGTGGAGGGGCTATGGCTCGAATCCCTCGTCGCCGGTCAGACGTATCCGCCCGAGGAGCGGTGTAACCGCGATGACCCCAGGCGGTGCGCCCTTCAACGTGAAGAAAGCGCCTCCAGGCTCGCAGTGGAGGAAGTAGTCTCCCTGAAGCGCGCGGCAGCACGGGCAGTGGTTGGCGAGGTATCGGCCCTCCGCGGTGCGGCTGTACCCGAATCGAAAGGACGGCCAGCGTTCGAGCTGCCGCCACAGCGCCGCATCGACAGCCGTGATGTTCGAGACCGCGAATTCCTCGTAATGGTCGCCGAGTATCTCGCCCGCCGCGCAATAGATGCAGACGACCTCGATGACCGCACGACATCTCCAGCAACGCGCTTTGGCAGAGACGACGTACGCATCCTCGGATGCGATGGAGTACGGCTCCCCTCCTTCGATCGGCCCCTCCTCGAAGATGCAATCCATCTTGTCCATGAGCCCCACCCGCCCGCTACAGACCGAGGTCGAAGTCGTGACCGTGACCGTGACCGTGCACGTTTTCGCGGACCGGCTCATCGTGCGACCGACCGACCCCAGTTCCCTGGCCTGATTGGTGGTATTCGGTCCCTTTGCGAGCGGACTCTGGCTGGGAGGGATCGTGCCGCCCCTCCCGGAGCAGCGCTTGGCGGTAGGCAAGCCACTGTCGAGCGGATTCATGCCCCACCTCCTCGAGTGACTTCTCGGGCCCCCATCGCCCCGCGCGGCGGTCTGCCGCCCATTTGCGCGCCGACTCGCTCGCGAGGTCTTCCGACCGGAGCGTCGAAGCTTCGCGAGCTCCGCGGGGAGCCGCCTGTGAAAAGCTAATCTGCTGCACACGCTGCAGATCAGCCCTCGCGGCGCGATGTCTCTCGCGGATCCGGTCTGCCACAAAGCTGTGCACGCCGCGCCGCTCCATGTGGTAGATCGCGAGCGGTAGCCGCGGCTCCGATGCGCGCTGCAGCGCTTCCGCACGACTGGGCGGGGTGATGCGTGCCTCGATGTGCGCCTCCCTCAGCGCCTCGTTCGCCAGCGTGACCCAGCGCTCGCGAATGGACGTCAACTCCTCGGCCCATCGGGCGAGGCCGCGGCGATGCCGCTCTGTGCCCGACAGCTCGAGCGTGGTCTTTGGCCCAAGGCCCTGCGGCGTGATCTCGCGGGTGGTGGTGAACAGATGTGCGTGAAAGTTTCGCGGATCCCCACGGGGTGCGTGGATCGCGACATCGACGGCGCTCCCGTAGCGGTCGGAGATCTCCTGCGCGAACCTCCGCGCGAGGACCGTCCGCCGCTCCGGCGCAAGCTCGTGGGGCAGCGCAATGGTGAACTCGCGCGCGACCCGGGCGTTCGCGCTTCGTTCCGCGATCTCGGCGGCGTTCCACAGCACCGAGCGATTACGTGCCCAGTCGAGCGCCGGCCCCGCCGCGGCAAGCCGGGCTGGCAGGACGATCTCCTTGTACATCACATCCTGACGGCGCCGGTGATCATAAACAGCACCGCTGCGCTCGTCCCGGATGCGCTCACCCGCTCGGTAGGCAGCTCCGCTCGTCGCCCGGCTGCCGCCCTTGCCGCGGGCGCGGCCGAAGGACTTCATCCCGAGGTAGAGGATCGCCACGGGCCGCGGTCCGGCGCCAGGTGAATTCTTACCCAGCGGGGCGAGGAGGCGGTCTTCAGATATCCCGCCAGGTCCGGCAGCTGCTCCACCTCCGAGGGCATGACGGCGGCCTCCGTCGCGAGCTGCTCGCTCACCTGCGTGGAGCGGCGCAGGCCGCTGGCAGAGAGCAGCACACCACGGTCACGGCCGCGGGAAGTCTGCCGCCGGACGACCTCACGGTCGCCGATCAGGCGCGAGGCGAAGTACGAGGTGCCTCCATTCTCACTACCCGAACAGCGGAGAATGAGCGTATTGGCGCAGTTCTCGACGATTGTCTGTGCGTCCCCGATCCCGTAGGTGGTCGACACCTGCGCAATTGATTGAAAGCCCAAGACGCACCGGCCACCGAATTTGCGCAGTCGCGCCAGAGCGTCCTTCAGCCCATCGATGGCACCGAGCGCGTCCAGCTCGTCCGCGACGAACCAGAGACGGTGGCACTCATCCTCCGGCTGGCTCATGGCCTCGAAGATGGCAAGCCTCATCCACGTGGCAATGATCGAGCGCAATGCCGACACCTGGCTGGCACGATAGGGAATGAACAGAACGCCCCGGCCGCCGGCGATCCAGGCTCGTACGGAGAACGCGGCGGCGCGCTGCGACTGGATGTGCTCCAGGGCGGCGATCGCCGACACGGCGACCGACCGGATCGAGCCGAACATCCTCGCGTTGTCTGGATCGAGAAACGGCTGCGCCGGAGTGCCTGCCACGATCTGCCGCACTTCGTCGCCGCCGGCGATGGCGAGCAGACGCCAGAGCTCGGCAACGTCGAGCCGGCCCAGCTCGCCGCATCGCCGCACCACGGCGGACACGAAGGTCCGCGCATAGCCTCTCCACTCTCTTGCCGAAGCGTCCTCGCTCTGTGGAATCAGCCCGCGCGCCAGCTCCTCGTAATCGGATGGAGCACGCGCTTCGGAGAAGGGATCCCATTTCGCGGAGCGCCGCTCGAAGGGATTGAGAATGACGTCACCCCGGTACTGGTCGTGAAAGCGAGCGAGATAGGCCCCGTCCGGGTCGGTGATGACCGCGCGATCCCCCCGGCCGAGCGCGCCGCGAAGCAACTCGCGGATGGCCGTCGTCTTGCCCGTGCCGGTCGTGCCGATGAGCTTGAAGTGCCTGGTCTCGTCCTCCGGACGAAGCGCGACGCCGCCGAGCTTCAACGGCGCGGCGCATGACCCCTGCCCCAGGCGCCTCGTCCGACGCCCCGTCAAACGCCGCGTCCGCACGATCGCTCCGCGCCGGTGCGCCTCCTCTCGAGGTACGAGCCGGCGCAGAAGCACTCTTGCGGCCACCATCAACAGGGGGAAAACCGCGGACACCGCAAGCCACATCGGACTCCACGCCGGCAGTGCCTCGAGCGCGGGCAACTCAGTAGCCCTTCACCACGAGGTAGTCCGCTTGCGGTCCGTAGGCCGGAGCCGAGCGCTCGATGCGAACGCAGAGCCGGCGCTCTACGCCGCAACGCTGGAGGTCGATCTTGCCGCCCTGCAGCTGCAAGCGGTCGACGCTCGCCGCAAGCTCATCTCGCTCCCGGCGCATCTGCGCCAGCGCAGCGCGCGAGGGAATCACGGCCCAGGAGACCACCACGGGAATCGCGGAGCACGCAACGCTGAGCGCGACGGCCCACGCTGCGATACGCATGCTTGCGGCGCGGCGTACGCCATGCAGGGCCTCCGCGGCGCGCTGACTCGCCGCGCCGAGCATCTGGAACTCCTCGACGAATGCGCTGCGGATCTCCTGCCGCACGACTCGCTCGAGATCCTCGACGAGCACACCGAGCCGCTCGATTGCCGCCTGGAGCTCTCCATGCTGCGACGGCACCTCCGACGGCGAGCCTGTTCGTGTCACCGCATCTTCCATCTCGAGTCGCGCCCCGGTCGGATGCAGGGCGCAACTATCTCAAACACACCGATTCACGTCCGCAGTGAAATCTGGCGTGTTTACGCAGAAATGAGCCGAATCGCGGTGGTAGCTCCTCCGGACGCGCGGCACTTGCGGTCGGAGGCAACGTTCTGCTCGCGTTCAGCGTCTACGGGCGGTAACGGCGTCCGCAGCGCCGCGAAATCGCGCTTCCGGCACAGCGCATGTCCGGCGCTGTCAGCGGCTCGTGCTCCGGCGCTTGCGCTCCGGCTGGTACCAGATCTCTTTGATGAAGCGCTCGTGACACTCGACGCCGAACTGGATCACGATGTCGATGAGCATGTAGAGCAGGCTCTTGATGTCGCGCCGTGCGAGCTCGGAGCCTGCGCGGCTTTGCTTGACGAGCAGCACCAGCTGCTCGAAGGCCAGCTCCGCCGAGGCTGCGTGCACGCTCGTGATGGAGCCCGGATGCCCCGAGTTGACGTTGCGGAGGTAGTCGAAGGCCTCCTCCGATCGCAGCTCGGCGAGCAGCACCCGGTCGGGCTTCATGCGCAGGCAGCACTCGAGCAGTTGCTTCGGCGTCACCCGCGCGAGACCCTGATCGTCCTTGCTGTAGAAGAGCCGAACGTGGTTCGGATGTCGGTCGAGAACGAGCTCACGGGCGTCCTCGATCGTGATGAGCCGCTCATCGGGCGCAATCTCCCGGATGAGCGCCTTGGTCCACGTCGTCTTGCCCGAGCCCGTGGGACCGGAGACCAAGATGTTCTTGCGGCTGTGGACGGCGAGGCGCATGAACCGCTCGTATTCGCGGGCCTCGAGCAGCCGCAGCAGCTCCGTCTCCACCTCATCGAGCGCACCGCTCGCGCGCCGAGTCGCCCGGAAGATGCCGCGCAGCGCGAGGTCCTCGAGGGACCAGAGCTCCGCCGACGGACGCCGAATCGTGACGGCGACCGTTCGGCTCGGCGTGGCCGGGGGTATCACGAGCTGGATGCGCTCGCCGCCCGGAAGGGATGCCGAGAGCAGCGGCGCCTGCTCGTCGATGCGCTGGTGACTGGAGTTCGCGACCAGTTTCGCGAGGCGCAAGCACCAGTCGAAGTCCGCGAACTCGAGCGGCACGCGCTTCCAGCCCGCCCGCGTCTCAAGGAAGGCCTCACCCGGCCCATTGATGCACAGCTCCGTCACCTCGCGATCGGCGAGCAGCGGCTGCAACGGCCGCAAAGTCAGCTCGAGAGAGGACGTGTCGCCGGCACGGTGGGCCCCGGCCGGAACGCTACCGCTCGGCCGCTGCGCGTAGCTCATACACGGAGCGGAAATCGAGGTCGCGCGCCAGGAGCACCTGGATCCGATCGCCCTGGTTTTTGATGACGGTCGGGGGGATGTGCAGCGTGTCCTTCAGCACCTCGCTCGTCACGTCCTGAGTTGCGGTCGGATCGTAGATGACCGTGCCGTGCCCCGACTGTACCGCCGTCTCCGCGCCGGCATTGATGATCGAGACGAGAATGGCCGCCCCAAAACGCTCCCAGAAGTGCCGGTTGACCTCGCCGGCAAGCCCGGAGCGTCCCAGCTCGTCGGTGCCCGGCGATGCGAGGGGTATCACGACGCCGGTCGGCGTGCGCGCCTCCGTCCATAGCACGAACACCCGCGCGCTGCCCTGCTGCACCTCGCCGCGCGTCTCACCGATCAGCTTCGACCCACGCTCGAGGAGTACGACCTTTCCATCTGCACCGAACGTGTCGGTCGCAGTAATGCAGGTCGTCATGCCCGGAAGCGTCGAGTCGATCGCCGTCTCGAGCGTACAGTCGATGAACGCGCCCTTGGGGAGCAGCAGGCTCCGCGTGGGAAGCACTCGGGCGAGCGCCGCGGGTGTGGAGGACGGAACGAGAAGCTCTGCGAGACTGTCTGACCGCGATGCGTCGCCCGACCCCGACGCAGTGGTGGACGCCAATGCGGAGTTGGGCGCCGAGGGTGGCGGACCGGAGACGGCAGGCGGACCGGCCACGTCGGCTGGCGGAGCTGGCGAGCCGGATGCGTCCGACTGCTTGGCGAAGACAGGGCCCGAAAGGCGGCGGTCGAAGGCACTCTGGCGTGTCTCCGGTATGGCAGCGCCTTCGGAGGTATGCGGAGCGGGAGCGCTCGAGCCGTACGAAGGGATACCCATCAAAGTGTAGGGGATCGGATGCGCCGGCCCCGTCAGTATCGGGAGTGTCGTGAGCGGAAGCTGCTGCTGTTGAGGCTGTGGCTGTGGCTCCGGCTCCACGGACATCACGCTCCCGGGCAACTCCTGTCGAGTCGCGCCCTGCACGGAGGGCGCGGATAGAGGTGGCCCATTCGGCTGCGAGCCACCGATGATCGGGGGTCCTTCGATTGGGATGGATCCGAGCGGCGGAAGAGGCATCTCTGTCTGCGCCTGATTCATCGCGACCGACCGGGCACTCTGAGCAGCGCGGGCCGGTCTCCTCAGCGCCGCACTGTAGTACCACACGAGCAGCGCGAGCCCGAGCGCGCACATCAATCCGAGCGCCATGAGATTGCTCACGCGCGCTTCCAGTGAGCGGACTCTGTGGGCCGCCGCAGTGCTCCGCTCGCCCGCGACCGCCGGACGCCCGTCGGTCCTCGGTCGAGGCGATCCAGCGCCTGGCTCCCGCTCCCCGCTCACGGCCCTCCTCCCTTGCGCACGCGCTCCACGTCCGGGGATACCGTACCGGAATCCAGGCGCTCGCCCGACCCCGTGTATCCTTGGTTGATGATGCAGCCGGCGAGCGCGCCGCGCCGCAGGACGAACTGGCGCGCGATACGCTGGATGACCACCACGCCCGCCTCGATGTCGAAGTTGAGAAGCGATTCGCTCCCGTCACCGTTGCGCACGAAAATCGCCGGCAGCTCCGCCTGAGCGCCGAAGCGCAAGCGCGTGTGCACGCCGTCGTCCGAGGCCTCCACGGGCCGGAGCGCCGGATCGCCGCAGTACCAGTAATTGCGATTCTGCGGACGGACGGCCGAGGCGGTGTCGAGCCGCCGTGCGATCGCCCGCCGCGTGGCCTCCGTCCTCGACGGCGAGTCGGCGGGGTACTCGAATCTCAGCGCATACAGGAGATCCGGGTCTTTCTGATCCGGCCGCGCCGCAGTTGCCGTGTAATAGAATCGATACTGGCGGCGAGTGGTCAGGATGGTGAGATTGGTGCCCACCGACGCCACGCGCGGCTTCAAGAACAGGTGGTTGCCCTGGGCCACGAATGACAGCGCCTCGATGTCTCCGGCTGCGAGTCCGACGAAGGACTCGCCAGTCTCGAACTCCAGGTCGATCTGGAATCCGACGAACCCGTGGAGCCGGTAGACCTCGTCCGCCTCGTAGACCGCCGTCCGGATTCGAGCATCGCCGCGGCCGCGCGTCGGATAGACCTCCGCGCGACACGTGAGTGCGTGCCACGATGCGAGGGCGATCAGGCCCAAGGACGCAGCGCGAATCCTCCGAGTGTGCCGTTCCGCTCTCATCGTCGTCCTCCCGGAGCGATCGGGCCCGAAGGCACGCTCCCTCCTGCGGGTGCCGGCTCTCCGA
>JASHYG010000063.1 GCA_030043215.1 Gammaproteobacteria bacterium | reverse complement strand
TCGAGCCGCTCTGCGATCCGGACTCGCTGATCTTCGTGCACGACTGCCATCCCCTCGATGAGCGGACCGCCGCGCGGGAGCAGACGACGGCCTTCTGGAGCGGCGATGTGTGGCGTCTCATCGGACTGCTCAAGCGGCACCGGCCGGATCTCTCGATCCACACCATCGCGACGCCCCCGAGCGGGCTCGGCGTCATCACGCGGCTCGACCCCGCATCGCGCGTGCTGCGCGAGAATCTGCCGGCGCTCATCTCCGAGGGCCTCGCCACGGGGTTCGATACCCTGGCCGGCCGCAAGGCCCAGGCGCTCAACCTGATTCCGAACGACTGGAGCGAGCTCAAGGCGCTTCTCGGGCGGCGCGTGAGCGGCCGGTGACCCCGCGACCGTATCTGCTCTTCGTGCGCGCAGGCGCGGATTCTCTGCACAGGCGGCTGATCGCGGAGGATCGCGAGCGCAACTGGGACTGCTGCGTGAGCTGGTATGTTGCGGCCGCCGACGAGCGTATTGCCGAGTATTACTGCGGCGGGGGCGACAACAAGCTCGAGGGCTTCCTCGAGTTCTGGCGCCGCCGCCCGCTGCCCTGGCCGTACCGCTACGTCTGGATCATGGATGACGACATCTACCTCGAGCCCGGGGACATCTCGCGGTTCTTCGGCTTCTGCGAGCGCTACTCGACGTACGTCTCGCAGCCCGCGCTTCGATGGTTCACCCACACGACCCTCAACGTGCTCGTGCACAATCCGGCGTGCGTGCTGCGCCGGGTGAGCTTCGTCGAGGTGATGGCGCCCTGCTTCTCGACCCCGGCCCTCGAGCATCTGATCCACACGTTCGACTGGACCAAGAGCACGTGGGGCACGGACTGGGCGTGGGGCTGCCTACTGCAGGGGAAGCAACCCCTCTACGTGGTCGACGCGATCGTCATGGAGCACACGCGCGAAAGCGACGGGCGTCCGGGCCCTTTCTATCGCAAGCTCTCCGCGATGGGCATCGACCCCGGCGAGGAGTTGCGCCGCATCGAGCGCATGTTCCCGCAGTTCGTCGGCGCGCGGACGCTGCGGGACGGACACATCTTCCGCAGCGGCATTCCGCAGCTCCTCGCGCCGCTGCTGTGGCGCGTGTTCGAGCGGCTGAAGGTCATCGTGCGCGTGCGCAAGCAGGTCTTGAGGCAGTGGAGGCTCGGGCGGGCGCGCATCGAGGACCTCGTGCACGGCGTGCGATAGGACAGGAGCCGCCCGAGCGATGCGCACACCCGCACTGAGCCGCCGGCGCGCCGGTGCTCTGCTACCGCTCTCCTGCCTCACCGGCGCGCTCGGGCGGGGAGGGCGCGCGTTCATCGACTGGCTGGCCGAGGCGGGGTTCTCGGCCTGGCAGTTCCTGCCGGTCGGGCCGACGGGAGAGGACGGCTCGCCCTACTGGGTCCGCTCCGACTCCGCGGGCAATCCGGCGCTGCTCGACCGCGAGGAGATGCCGCCGCTCGACACGGCGGAGCACCGGGCGTTCGCCGAGTCGGCGCGCCCCTGGCTCGAGGACTACGCCTGCTTCGAGATGCTCTCGCGCCTCCACGGGCACGCTCCCTGGTGGAGCTGGCCCGCCGAGCACCGGGACCGCGACCGCCGAGCGCTCGAGCGGGCGAGGCAGGCGCAGGCCGAGACGATCCGCGAGATCGAGGCGGCGCAGTTCGCGTTCGCCTGGCAGTGGCGGCGCCTGCGCGACCACGCCCGCTCGCGCGGCGTGCTCCTCTTCGGCGATCTGCCGTTCTACGTGGCGCCCGACTCGGCGGAGACCTGGGCGCACCGCGGCGAATTCCAGCTGACTGCAACGGGCCGGCCGCGCGCCGTCGCCGGCGTGCCTCCCGATTACTTCTCCGAGCTCGGACAGCTGTGGGGCAATCCCCTCTACGACTGGGACGCGATGCTGCGCGACGGATTCTCGTACTGGCGCAGCCGCGTGCGGCGCCAGCTCGATCGCGTGGACCTCCTGCGCCTCGACCACTTCCGGGCGTTCGCCGCGCACTGGGCCGTGCCCGCCGATGCACCCGATGCGCGCGGCGGCGCGTGGAAGCGCACGCCCGGATGGGCACTGCTGCGGACGCTGCGCGAGGATCTCGGGGACCTGCCCCTCGTGGCCGAGGACCTCGGCATCATCACGCCCGACGTGGATGACCTGCGGCGCGCGTTCGAGCTCCCGGGCATGCGCGTGCTCCAGTTCGGGTTCGACGGATCGGGCGACAATCCTCATCTGCCGCACATGCACGAGCGCCACGCCGTCGTCTACACCGGAACGCACGACAACGACACGGCGGTCGGGTGGTACGCGAGCCTCGACGCCGAGACGGCCCGTCGCGTCGGATTCTATTTGGGGCTCCCGCCCGGCCCGCGGCCCGCCTCCGATGCACCGCTCGCCCCCGGTGCGCTCGCTCCGCTCCCGCAGCTCGGCGCCGGGACGATGCCGGAGGCTCTCGTGCGCGCGGCGCTCGGGTCGGTGAGCGCGCTCGCCGTGATACCGGTGCAGGACCTCCTGGCGCTCGGCTCGAGCGCGAGGTTCAATACGCCTGCCACGACGCGGGGAAACTGGCTCTGGCGCCTGCCCGCCGGGGCGCTGACGCCGGAACTCGCCGGCCACTACTTGCATCTCAACCGAGTCTACGGACGCGCCACATGAGACCACGCGTAGCGCAGATCGCCGCCGCCCTGATCGCCGCCGGACTCGGGATGTCGGCGGGTTGCTCGATGTTCTCACCGAAGCTCCAGCCGCCGCGACTCTCGGTCGCGGGCATCGAGCTCGGACGAAGCGACCTGTTCGCGCAACAGCTCAAGGTCCGCATGCAGGTCGAGAATCCGAACGATCGCGCGCTACCCGTGGAGGGCCTCTCCTACACGCTCGACATCGCGGGGGAGGAAGCTGCGAGCGGTGTCTC
>JASHYG010000062.1 GCA_030043215.1 Gammaproteobacteria bacterium | reverse complement strand
AGATGCATGAGCACGCTGCCGAGATTGCTGTGCCCGTCGGCATAGTCGGGCTTGATTGCGAGCGCCCGCCGGTAGCTTGCGACGGCGGCCTCGAGCTGCCCGAGGTCCCGCAGCGCATTGCCGAGGTTGCTGTGCGCTTCGGCGAAATCCGGGCTGATCTCTAGTGCCCGCCGATAACTTACGACCGCTTCGGCACTTCGCCCGAGGCCCTGCAGGGCGGTGCCCAAGTTGTTGTGCGCTTCGGCGAAATCCGGACTGATTGCCAGCGCCCGCCGGTAGCTCGCGACGGCCGCCGCATGCTGGCCGAGGTCGCGCAAGGCGTTGCCGAGGTTGCTGTGTACGCCGGCGAGACTCGGGTCGATCTCCAGAGAGCGACGAAAACTTGCGACCGCTTCGTCGAGCCGCCCGAGGTCGCACAAGGCGTTGCCGAGGTTGCTGTGCACGCCGGCGAGACTCGGGTCGATCTCCAGAGAGCGACGAAAGCTTGCGACCGCTTCGTCGAGCCGCCCGAGATCGCGCAGGGCGTTGCCGAGGTTGCTATGTGCCTCCGCGTAATCAGGCTTGATCGCCACGGCACGACGACAACTTGCCACGGCGGCATCGGGTTCGCCGTGGCGGCGCAGAGCGATGCCGAGAGTACTGTGCGCTTCGGGATCGCCGGGCAGGAGCGCCGTCGCCCGGCGCAATGCGCTGCGGGCGTCCTTCCCTTGCCTTAGTAGGGTCTGCCCGAGTGCCTTCCAGATCGGACCCTCGCTCGGGTACCGTTCAGCAAGCTCGCCAATTTCGGCGGCGCTCGGCGCCGATCTCGCGGCGGAAGTGTTCGGCGCGTTTGGGGACGGGGCCACGGTGTTCTGGCAGCAGTTCTTGAATTTCTTGCCGCTGCCGCAAGGGCAGGGAGCATTTCTTCCGGTTTTCACGTTCGACGCTGGCGCCATAATGTCCGCCGTGTAGGCTTCCCGATAACGAACGTAATGTAGGTTCCCAGAGGGTCGGCACCGGCCGGCATCACTGAGACGCCACTCAAATACCCAGCAGTGTTTTCAACCGAGCGCGGGTTGCCTGCAGCGTCGCTCGGGGCACGATGCAAAGCTTGCTCGAGTTACGGGCTTTGATGTCGATCGTACGCACCTGATGAGGAAGGATGACACCTTTGACGGGCAATCCAGGGGGAATTGGAACCTCCAAATCATTGCGGGCGCCGTCCGCACGCCCTCCGTGTGTCGTGACGGCACACACCACTGCAAGACCTAACGCATTCTGAAGCGCGTTGACCGAGACGATCACTACGGGCCGGCGGCCTCGTTGCTCGCGTCCGGCCGCCCCGTCGGCGTCAATCTCGATAAGGTCGCCTTCCGCGAGCATCGCTCAGAGAATTTCCTCGCCTCGGGGCGCGCCCAGGTCGATAAGGCCCTTCTTGGCGTTGCGCAACGATTTGAGCAGGTCTTGATGCGTGAACCTGGGCAATTTCTCGGCCTTCTCGATCACCAGTCGCTTGCCATCGATATGGAATTCCACTTCCTCTCCTTCGCCGATCTCCATCTGCTTTGCAATTGCGGCTGGAATGCGGAAAGCCAGGCTGTTGCCCCATTTCAGGATCGCTTGTGGCATGAGTCTCTCGTCGTCCGAACGTATAGCCATAGTATATACATCCGGTCGAGTTTCGCAAGTTCGCCCAGGCGGTGCCCGGGGTGGCAGCAGCCTGCTGTTACAAAGCCATGGTCAGACGCGTAGTAACGCCCGGTGAGGGGGAAGGCCCCGCCGATCAATCGGCGCGGCGGCGCAGCTCCAGGCGGAACTCCGGCTTCTCGATGATCAGCTCCGAGGCGGGCTTGCGCCGAGCAAGCTCCTCGAGGAGCTTGAGCAGCGGACGCGTGTCCGGATTGTAGTGATCCGGGGGCGGGCTTGCGGCGAGCATGGCGTCCACCTGCTCGGCAGGCATGACGGCGCGGAGTAGGAACTCCTCGTCGCTGATGGTGGGGCTGAACTTGCGCCGCAGCTCCGCGAGAGAGGCCGGGGGAGGCTCGGCGAGCAGCTCCCGCGCCCGGGGCCTGTCCAGGATCCGCTGCTTCGCGTCCGGATCGACCGGGGCCGTCGGGTGCCCAAATCGGCCGATCACGTAGCGGATCACCTGGTCCGGCACGTTGGCGTAGCGCTCGGCGGCCAGAACGTTGAACAGCGCCTGCGTGCACACGATCTGCGGAAAGGGGGTGACCATGATCGGGTAGCCGAGCTCGGCGCGAACCCGGACGGTCTCCTCGATCACCTCGGGCAGGCGGTGTTCCAGCTTGAGCTCCGCGAGCTGGCGCTTCGTCGTCGTGATCGCGCCGCCCGGAAGCTGATGGCGAAGATAGGCGGCGTCGTACTCCTGCGGCGTGCCCGAGGGCAGGCCTTCGGCGCGCGCGAGTCGCTCGAAATAGTCCGCGGCCTGCGCGAGCAGCCGGTCATCGACGTCGACCGTGTGGCCGTGCTCCCGCAGGTTCGCGACCACGCGCAGCGCCGAGGGGAGGGAGGTGCCGTTGCCGAGAGGGCCGAAGGCGACGTGCAGCACCTCCACTCCGAGCTCGGCCGCGGCCATGTAGTTGAGCGGCCCGAGGCCGATCGTGCAATGCGAATGCAGCTCGAGCGGCTTCGATCCGATCCGCGCCCGGACCGCCGGAATCAGCGTCCGCGCGCGCTCCGGGGTCAGCAGTCCGGTCGGGTCCTTGATGTAGAGGCGCGCCACGTCCGGGGACTTGGCGAGCTCGCCGGCGAGGCCGGCGTAGAACGCATCGTCGTGCACCGCGCTCACGGTGTAGGTGAGGCCGGCGAGCACCTCGCCGCCCTCGCCGCGGATGAGCCTCGCGGCCGCGAGCAGTGCGGGCAGGTCGTGCATCGGATCGATGAGCGCAAAGCGCCCGATGCCGTTGCGGACCAGGCAGCGGTAAGCGAGCTGCATGAAGTCGGGGCTCGAGGTCTCCCAGGAGATGAACCGAAAGCCCGTCGTGATGAGCTGCAGCGGCGTGCGCGGCGCGGCCGCGTGCATCGCGCGGATGAGCGTCCACGGATTCTCCCGGTGCGTCCTCACCGAGATGCCCATGTGCGTGCTGGAGGTGAAATCGATCGCGTGCAGGCCGATCCGGTCGAGGACCGGGGCGATCTCGAGGGTCTGAGCGGTCGTCAGGCCCGTCGCTCCCCAGATACTCTGATTGCCGTCGCGGATCGAGACGTCCACGAGCTTGATCTGCGCCATGCGGCCTCCTATGCAGACAAGGTACGATACCTCTTTACCGCCCGGGCGTCTGCAAAGGGGGTTGCATGTCCACGGCCGACCGAAGCGCGAAGCATACCGAGCTCTGCGGGGCCACCGCGGATCGCATCGAGGTGCGCGGCCGCGACCTCGTGGGCGATCTCATCGGCCGACTCAGTTTCACGGAGATGTTCCTGTTCCATCTCCTCGGCAGGAGTCCGACGCCTCTGCAGGTAGCGATCACCGACGCGGTGCTGGTGGCGATCATGGAGCACGGGCTCGTGCCGTCGGCCATTGCCGCGCGGCTCACCCTGCTCGGCGCCCCGGAGTCCTTCCAGGGCGCAGTCGCCGCGGGACTCCTCGGAGTGGGCGATCACTTTGCGGGCACGGCGAGCCGGTGCGCGGAAGTGCTGGACCGTATCGTGGCCGCCCAGCCCGGCGAGCGCCGGGAGCTTGCGCTCTCGACAGTCCAGTCGTACAGGCGCCAGCGCAAGCCCCTCCCAGGCTTTGGCCATCCGACGCACCGGTCGGGCGACCCGCGCGTTCCCCGGCTCATCGAGATCGCCAAAGCGCATGGTGCGCCCGGCCACTACATCGAGGCCCTGGGCCTCCTCGAGTCCGCCATCACCGAGACGCTCGGCCGCGCGCTGCCGGCGAACGTGAGCTGCGCGATCGCGGTGGCGCTACGCGAGGCGGAGATTCCGACCGAGGCCATGCGCGGCGTGGTCCTCACCGCGCGCTGCGCGGGGCTCGCCGGCCATCTGCTCGAGGAGATGCGCAGCGGCTCGGCCGAGGAGATGTGGCACGCCGCCGAGCGAGCCGTGCCGTACCAGCCGCCGAAATGACGCGTCCGGCCGCGCGAAGCCGCCGGCCTCGGGATCCGGGCATGAGCTGCGCACCGGGGACGAGCCTGGCACTCGACCGCGGCTCGCGAATAGCGTATGGATACGCGGGCCGAGGTGCCGTAGCTCGGTGACTCCAATAAAGTGCAGAGGGGGTTTCGATGCTGAGGGGTAAGGTGTTCACGTACGAGAACCGGGTGCTGGTGCTCCTTGGCCTCGCCTTCGGCATCGCCTTCTTCGACCGCAATTCCGGCACCATCCTCGTGCCGTTCATCGAGCAGGATCTGCATCTCGACAACATGCAGACGGGGCTCCTCGGCTCGGGTCTCTCCATCACCTGGGCGCTCGGCGCCTACCTCATCGCGAGATGGTCGGATGCGAGCGGGGTCCGCAAGCCGTTCCTGCTCGGGTTCCTGCTCATCTTCTCCGCTTGCTCCTTCCTCTCCGGCCTCTCCCGATCCTTTCCCGTGCTGCTGGTCTCTCGCATGGTCATGGGCGCGGTGGAAGGGCCGTTCCTGCCCGTGTGCCTCGCCGTCATGGCGCTGGAGTCCTCCGAGCGCCGCCGCGGCATCAACGCGGGCATCATGCAGAACTTCTTCGCCTCGGTGCTCGGGCAGAGCCTCGCGCCGCTGCTGCTGGTTGCGCTCGCCCAGCACTTCGGCTGGCGCTCGGCGTTCTACGTCGCCGGTGTTCCGGGCCTGCTGTGCGCGATCGCCGTGCTGCTGTGGGTGCGGGAGCCCGACAAGGCCGCGCAGGCCGCGGTCGATACCCAGGGG
>JASHYG010000004.1 GCA_030043215.1 Gammaproteobacteria bacterium | reverse complement strand
GTACGTACCCGCCCCCGATCGCCGCGTGTCAGTTCGGCACGTAAGCGTACATCAGGCTTTCGTAGGCGCCGGCGAGGAAGCGGGACGGATCGCCGAGCTCCGACTCGTACGCTTTGAGCGGATGGGCCGCGACCACGTCATCCGGGCCGAAGCCCTTGTTCAGATAGACGAACAGCTGCGTGAAGAGCTTCTGATAGATGTCGCGGCGGCGAGCGATCTCCGCCCCCGTTACCAGCCCGCCGTTCGCGGGGACGATGCGCGTATCGGGCTGGGTGACGGACGCGAGCTGCTCGTAGGCGTTGAGCAGTCCCCCGACCCACGCGCCGTTGCGGATGTCGATGACGGGCCAGCGGTCACCGAGCACCGGACCGCCCGCGACCAGGAGATTCCGCTCCGGAAAGTGGACGTAGAGATCGCCGTCGGTATGCGCTGCGGGCAGATAGACGTACTCGACGTGCTGGCCGGCAAACTCGAGCGATCCGGTGTCCCGGGTGGTCTTCTTGGGCCAGGCAATCTGCGGCAGCGGACCGTAGCTGCCGTCGTAGCAGGCCGACAAGGCCGCGCGGCCCAGGTACAGCCGAGTCACCTCCTGCGAGATGATCAGGCCGCCCTCGCGCCCCACGCGCTCGTTGGAGCCGGTCTGCGACGGGTGCCAGTGCGTATTGATGAGCGTGTTGACGCGGGCATTGCCCGTTGCTGCGGTAGCCGCCGCGAGCAACGCATCGGAGTTCGCCGCGAGGCCGCCGTCGATCAGCAGCGACCCCTCCGGGCCCCGCACTGCGACGACGTTGCAACCGGCGCCCTGGAGCAACGTCATGGCACCCCGGTCGCTCGGCACGAGGTCCTCGGTCGAGATGGATGCGGCCGCGGCGGCGCGGGCCGTTGTGAGCCTCGAGCTCACCGCAGCGGCGCCGAGCACCTCGAGGCCGCCGCGCAGAAAGCGGCGTCGTGACAGCGCGTTCATGGCAACCTCTGATCTAAGGTCCGAGCGGCCAGACGATCGGCGAGTAGACGGTGTAACCGAGCGGCGGCCCTTGCGGCGGCCAGTCGGGCGTCTTCGCGAGCTGCACGGTCGCGCCCCAGCCCTTGAGCAGCTTGACGAGGTCCATCTGCGGCGGATGCTTGATCGACAGGAAGGGAACGTAGCCTCGCCCCATCGCGTAGTCGAGCGCAGTGAGGCCGTCCATGTCCTTGGCGTTCACCTGCGCGCCGTATGAGACGAGCAGGGCCATGGCCCGCTTCCACTCGGCGCGCGTCGCATATTGCAGCGCCGTGCCGCCCCGCGTGCGCATCAGTGCGTGCGGCAGCGCCAGGACGTTCACGTCCGCGCCCGCACCCGCGGCATGCAGCACCCGCAGCACCGCGATGGCATTCCGCTCGCCACCACCCCCGCGTCCACCGGACACCGCGGCCATCATCGGCGTTTCGTGGTCCGCCTGGAACAGATGAACGTCCGCGCCGTGCGCGAGGAGCATCTTGACCACGGCGACGTCGCCGTCCGCCGCGGCACGGATGAGCGGTGTCGTGCCGCGCGAGGCCCCGAATCCCCCGAAGCCGGCGCTCTTCGGCCGGTAGAACAGCTGCATGTTGGGGTTCGCGCCCCGATCGAGCAGCAGGCTGACGATCTCGTGCTCCGTTGCCTGGTTCGGCGGATCGATCGCGTTGCGTCCGAACGCAGCATTGCCCTTATCGATCGCCGCGTAGAGAGGTCCTTGCCCGTAAATGTCCCACTGGTTCACATCGCTCCCGGCCAGGATCAGCCGCTTCGCGATGTCCCAGTTCGAATTCAAGATCGCAATGGTGACGGGCGCGAACCCGTCCGGGTCGGGGAGGTTGATGTCCACGTGATGGGCGATGAGCACGTTCACGCACGCCATGCAGTTATCGCGCGCGGCATACAGCAGCGGGGTGAGGCCGCCGGTGTCCTCGCTCTTGGCGCGACCCTCGGCCGTGATGTGACGCTCGTAGTCGTAGATCGCCGCGCGGGCGTTCACGTCGGCGCCGTGGGACAGCAGCAGCTCCATCATCTGCGGCTGCCGGAGCGCGCTGGCCCACATGAGGGCCGTCTGCCCGCGCCACCGCTCGCGCTCGTCCACGTGCGCCCCGTGCCGCAGCAGGATCTTTGCGGCCTCGACGTTGCCCGTGCGGGCAACGAGCATCAGCGCCGTCTGCCCGTCGGCGTTGGGCGATTCGGGATCGGCCCCGGCCTCGAGCAGGAGCTTGATGATCGCGACATTGCCCTTCACGGCCGCGAGCATCATCGGGGTGGCACCGTAGTCGTTGGCAGCGGATACGTTGGCGCCGGCGCGCAGCAGGTGCTCAACTTCGGCCACGTTGCCCCGGTACACGGCCCACTGGAGCGGCGTGCTACCGTCGGGTCCGCGCCGATTGACCGCTGCGGAATCGGGCGCCGCCCGGTGCGACAGGGACGCGCAGCCGGACAGCGCGAGCAGCCCCGCGGCCAGCACCCCCACCGCTCCCGCCGCCCCGAATCCGCGCGCGCGCAGCATGCTCAGATCTCGGCGAGCGTTCCGGAGCTGTCGCCGATCTTCTCCACCTGCACGCCAACCTTCTGCAGCACGGTGACCAGCAGGTTCGAGTGCCGGGTGTCCTGCGGATAGTGCACGTGCTGCCCGCCCTTGAGCTTCCCGCATGCCTTGCCGATCAGAGCCTGCGGCAGCGGATCGTTGTTGTGCAGATCGCTGTTCGCCATGTTGCTGCCGAACAGGATGAGCGAGTGGTCGAGGAGATTGCCGTCCCCGTCCTTGATCCCCTTCAGCCGCGCGGCGAACTTCGCCATGCGCGCGGTGTGGTAGGCCTGGATGCGCACCAGCTTCACGTACTTCTCCGGGTCCCCGCCATGGTGGGACAGGGGATGGAACGCATCGGTCACCTGCACCTGCGGATAGGTCCGCATCGTCGCCTCGTTGGCGAGCTTGAAGGTGACGATGTGAGTCTGGTTCGTCTGCCACGCGAGCGCCATCATCTCGAACTGCACGTCGAGAAGCTCCGTGAAATCGTCCGACGGTCCAAGCGGCGCGTTCGGCAGGTTGGTGAGCGATGCCGTGCTCACCTCGAGCTTCTTGACCCGCAGCTCGACCGCGCGCACCGAATCGAGATAGTCGCTCACCGTCGCGCGATCGCTCGCATCGAGCGTGCGGCTCAGGCTGGCGGTGGCCTCCTGCGTGTAATCGAGCAGGCTTCCCGTCTGCTCGAGGATCTGGCGCCGCTCCGTGCTCGTGTCGCCCTCGCCGAACATCTCGAAGAAGACCTTGCGCGGATTGATCTCCATCGGCAGCTGCTGCGTCGGCGTGCGATAGGAGAGCGAGCTGTAGCCGCCGGGCTCGCCGCAGATCTCGAGCGACGGCAGTGGCGTGTCCTGGCCGATCTGGCGCGCAGCGAACTGATCCGCGGTGATACCGGCCCCGGTTGCGACATTACGGTCCTGCGGGTGAACGCACGAGAGCCAGGTCTCCTCGATGATGCCGTGCGGGTCGGAGCTCTCCCCGCCCTTGTTGCGCAGGCCGGTCACGACGGTCACGTAGTCGCGCAGCGGCTCGAGGGGCTTCAAGATCGGGCTGAACTCGAAGTTGGCGCCGGTCCCATTCGGCGTCCAGTACTGCTGGACCGCGCCGTGCGGAAAGTAGACGAAGCCCAGGCGCGGCTTGACCGCCGCGGCGGTCTTCGCGAGCGCCGTGCCCGCGGGAATCATGGCGTCGAGCAAGGGCAGCGCGATGGATGCGCCCGCGCCTCGCAGCACGGCCCGGCGGGAGAGGAACTTCTTGGTGAGGAACATGGGCTAGCTGCCTCCGTTCTGCGGCGAGGTCGCAACGAGCGACGCGGTCTTCATGGCCGGTGTGGGGACCGGGCTCACCGCATCGCGCTTGCGGAATTCATCGCTGGACACGATCTCAAGAACGATATCCGCGAATCGGTAGTCATCGTGCGCCGCCGCGCGCACGATGCGCCGCACGGTCGGCATGTCGCGATAGTCGAGGCTGCGGCCGAGCGCATAGGCCATCAACTCGGTGGTGAGGGTCTGGACGAACTGGTCGGGCCGCGCCGCGAGCGCGCGCCGCAGATCGTCGGGGCCCGAGATCTTGGTGCCGTCCGGAAGCTTTCCCGAGGTATCGAGCGCGAGGTGGGTGCTCGGGTCGAGGGCCTCATACTGGCCGATCGCGTTGAAGTTCTCGAGCGCGAAGCCGAGCGGATCGATCACGCCGTGGCACGAGTGGCAGCTCGGGTTCACGCTGTGGATCGCCATCCGCTCGCGCATCGACGCGGGCTTGCCGCGCACGGCATCCGGGAGCTTGCCGACGTTCGGCGGCGGAGTGGGGGGCGGTGAGCCGATGATCTTCTCGAGGATCCACGCGCCGCGCCGCACGGGCGAGGTGCGGTCCGGATTGGACGCGAGCATCAGGATCGCGCCCTTGCCGAGCAAGCCATCGCGCTTCGAGTCCGTGAGAACCACACGGCGGAACTCGCCGCCCTTGACGTTCCCGATGCCGTAGAGCATCGCGAGCGGCTCGTTGAGGTAGGTGTAGTTGGCGGTGAGCAGCGCGGTGACCGGCTGGTCGCTCCGCAGCACGCTGTCGATGAACAGCGCGAGCTCCTTGCGATACATCGGCCGGGGATCGAGGACGCCGCTCGCGTCCGCGAACAGCCGCCGGTCCGGGACGATCTCATCCAGGGCGGCAATGTTGAGCCACTGGAACGCGAAGCCCGTGACCAGGGACTCGGCCCGGGGATCCGCGAGCATGCGGTCGACTTCCCGCTCGAGCACCTCGGGCTTGCTCAACTCGGAGCGCTGGGCGAGATCGAGCAGCTCGTCATCGGGCAGGCTTCCCCAGATGAAGAACGACAGGCGCGAGGCGAGCGCCAGATCGCTCAGCTGCCGGCCGGCGCCGACCTCATCCGAGGATTCCGCGCGATAGAGAAAGTAAGGGCTCGCGAGGATCGCGCTCAGCGCATCGCGCACGCCGCCCTCGAAGCCCGACTCCCGATGCCCGGCCTCGTAGAACGCCATCAGAGGATGCATGTCCTGGTCGGTCACCGGGCGACGGAATGCACGCCGCGCGAGGGTCGAGATGATCTCGCGCGCACACGGCTCCTCGTCCTCGGCCTTCGCGGGATGGCAGATGAATATCTTGGCGCGCGAGGACGAGTCGCTCATCCCCGTCACGGCAATCGGCCCGCGGATCTGCAGGGCGTGAACGGCCTGCAGATGGCCCTCTCCGCCCTCGGGTGCGAGCGGGCGCGTGCGCGAGTCGCTCACGGCGAGACTGCGCTCGAGGAACGTCACCGCGATGGTGTGCTGCCCCGCGGAGGCGTGGAAGTGAATGTTCCGCAACCGGTCGTTGATGGCATCGACCGCCGCTTGCTGCTTCTGATCGATCGCCTTGTCGTCCGCGTCGCCGCCGATATCGGTCCGGTAGAACTCCTTGCCGTCGAGCAGCGCGAGGACGGTATTCCTGTACTCCATCCGCGGCACGTCGCGGCCGAGCGCCATGTCGCCGATCGTCAGCACGTACTCCCCGTCCGCCGGAAAGATGTGCTGGAAGGCGATGCCACCGCGCGTGCCGAACGGCATGCCGTCCTCGTAGCCCTCCTGCGTGCCCTCCCCGGGCATGCCGCGCGGCGGCAGCGAGATCACCATGTCCGCGACGTTGCCGTAAGTGGTCGTGACGGCAGGGGCCTTCGGGTTACCCACTGCGAGCTCCGCCACCTTGCGCGCAGCCGAGACGTACTGGTCCACGAACGAGGGCGACACCTGCAGCGTCAAGGCGTTGTTGTCGAAGCCGTCCCGCACTTCATCGGCAGGCAGCAGTGCGGAGACATCGACGTCGAGGCCCAGGAGATCGCGCACAGCATCGCCGTACTCGCGGCGGTTGAGGCGTTGCAGAGGGACGCGACCGGCGTGCGGATCGGCCTCAGCCGTGTCCAGCGTGTTCTGGAGCCAGGAGACGAGGCCTTGGATGGCGACGGGATCGAGATGCTGCTTCGCGCTCGGGGGCGGCATGAAGCCGCCGCGGAGCTTGACGATCGCGTCTTCCCAGACTTTCGCGTTGGCGGGGACCTGCTGCGGCGTCATCACGTCGAACGCGACGCCGCCGGCCCAGTCCTCCACGTTGTGGCACTGCGTGCAGTACTGCTGCACTTGGGCCCACTCGGCGTGGGCCGGATCCTTCGCCTGCGACACGCAAGGGACACACAGCGTGCACAAAAGGAGCACACCCACGTGAACGCTACAGTTGCGTACCATGCTCGAGCACTCACCTTGCCGGTTCGGTCGCGTTGCAGCGAGAGCATACTGGCATTGCCGGTGCTTCTGCAGCAACCCCGATCCCGAGGCTGCCGTCGCGGTGCAACAACCGCCCGCAGATCGGCTCCGCGCCCTGCGAGGCACCCAGAGGTTCTACGGCTATATAATATTGTAAAATCAAAGGCTTAGGTGACCAGATCGCGACGGTCCACTGTCGAGCGCCCGTCGAGCGCCGCCCGCACCCCACAAGGGTTGACCGAGCGGAAGTACTGTTTATACACAAGAGGCGGAAAATCAAGGTGAAGACGCACACTATGCCGCTCTTCGTGAGGCTGTTTGGCGCGGCAGCGACAGCCTCGCTGGCGGTTGCCGCTTCCACCGCCGTTTCGGCAGCCGA
>JASHYG010000061.1 GCA_030043215.1 Gammaproteobacteria bacterium | reverse complement strand
GCAACCCTCGGATGCGTCCGTGAGCGCGTCCGACACCTGGCTCGCGCTGCGCAGCGGCGACCAGATCTTCCTGCGGCCCGGGAAGCATGTGCTCGAGGCGGAGCGCAAGGGCTATGCGCCGGCGCGGGTCGGCATTCTCGTACGCTCGGGCTCCGCGAGTGCCGCATCGGTCCGACTCGTGCTCCACAAGCTCCCGGGCCGGCTGCAGATCGACACGGGAGGCATCGCGGCCGCGGTCAGCGTCGATGGCGTCCGGATCGGGTCGGCGCCGGGGGAGATGGACGTGGCGGCCGGCCGGCGCACCATCGCCTTACGGGCCCCCAGATATCTCGATTACGTCGCCACGCTCGATGTGGCCGGAGCGGGAGCGCTCCAGACCTTGAGGGCGCGGTTGCAGCCCTCGTGGGGCACTCTGGTCATCTCGGCCAGTCCCCCCGGCGCTCATCTCACTGTCGACGGCCACGAGCAGACGCTGGTGCCCGCGACATTGCAACTCGACGCCGGCGTTCACGTCATACGGCTTACGTCCCCGGGACTGAAGGACTGGGAGAGCCGCATCGTCATCGAGGCTGGAGACACGCTGAGAGCCGGAACGATCACGCTCGGGCAGCCCGACGCGCAGCTCGCCATCCGCTCGGAGCCGGAAGGTGCGGACGTTTCCGTCGCGCGGACGTTTCGCGGCCGGACGCCTCTCGTTCTCAGTCTCCCCGCCGGCATCGAGCACGAGGTCGGCTTGAGCCTGCCGGGCTACGAGAGCTGGGCGCGCACCGTGCTCGCCGAGCCCGCGAGGCGGCTGACACTCGCCGCGAGCTTGCAGCCGATCTTCTTCGAGGTCTCCGTTCGCGGCGTCCCCGCGGGCGCGGAGATCCTCGTGGATGGCGAGCCGAGAGGCCGCGCGCCGGCCGCGTTCGAGCTGCTCGCCGTCGAGCACCGCATCGAGGTGCGCCAGCCGGGATTCGTGCCACTCGTCGCGGATGTCGCGCCGACTCCCGGACTCGCGCGGACCGTGGAGTACCACCTCACCGTGGGCGACCGCTCGATCTTGCTGCAGCAGTCGGCCCCGATCATCACCACGAGGACCGGATACGTACTGCGGATCGTGCCGAGCGGTGCCTTTCTGATGGGTGGGAACTCGGATCAGGGTCTCGGGAGCATCGCGGTCCGCCGCACGGTGAGGCTCGTGCGGCCGTTCTACATCGGTGTCCGGGAAGTGACGAACGCGGAGTTCGGCGAGTTTCGCCCCGAGCGCACCTCGAGCCGCCCCGGATATTCGAGCGGTTCCATCAGCTCGGGAGCGTCCGATCCCCGAGCGCCGGTCACGGGGGTGAGCTGGGACGACGCGGTGGAGTATTGCAACTGGCTCTCGCGCCGCGAAGGGCTCGAGCCTGCGTACCAGCGCCGCGGCGGGACGTATGCGCTCAGGGTTCCGGTCACGGCCGGCTATCGCCTGCCCACCGAGGCCGAATGGGAATATGCCGCGCAGCGGCTGATTCCTGGCGAGCGCGGAGCTTACCTCCTGTCCGGTAACCTCTCCGAGTGGGTGAACGACTTCTACCAGTCCTCGGTCGGTGATGTGCAGGCGACCGATCCGCTCGGACCCCATGACGGTGTGCGGCACGTCGTGCGCGCGTGGCGCGGACCGGCTCCAGCCGGAGCCGCGCAGCGGACGGCGTGGCGAGATGGTGGCGACGGCGCGAGCACCGCCGTCGGGTTTCGTATTGCCCGCTATGCGGAGTGAGACGGAGGCGTACCGTATGAGCCAGACCGAGACCGATTCGAGCGAGATGTGGCGGCTGATCGGAGCGGCGCTGCTGCTTGCCGTCCTGTGTGCGGCTGTGGCGCTCATGGCGTTGCGAGCCGACGCGCAGCCGCCGTCAGGGCAACGGCCGGCCGCGACTGCTGTGCCCGCTGCGCCGCCGGCACCCACGACATCGGCGGCACCCACGACGCCGGCGGTGCCTGCGCCGCCAGCCGACCAGATCCCGGACGATCCCACCGTCGCGCCCGATCCGAGCCAGAAAGCCGACAACAACGTGAGCTTTCCTGTCGACATCTGAGGCGTGATCGAGCATGTCGCGGACCACCATCGACCTCAGCGATCGGGCGCTCGCCTTCGCGAGCGAAGGACGGGTGCTGTCCAGCGCGCCGAGCGCGGTGTTCGACGGAGGCGGACCTACCGCCGCCGGGGCGCCGGCTTGGAGCGCGCTGCGTCTCGAGCCGACGCACGTCTCGAGTGGGCACTGGCGCGATCTGTCGAGCGGCGGAGCAGCTGGACAGCGCGCCGTGGCCCTCGTCATGGCCGAGCTCCGCCAGCGCCTGCGGGCTCATCCGCTCCCTGACGCGGCACCGGTATGGATGGCCGCCCCGGCGGCGCTCCCGCCCCGCAGCCTCGATCGGTTGCTGGGGATCGCGGACGCCTTGCGGCTCCCGGTCGAGGGATTCGTGGATGCGGCCGTCGCGAGCGCCGCGGCGCTCGGCCTCGATCGGCCCGCGCTCGCGCTCGATGTGGGCCTGCATGACGTCGACGTGACGGCCCTGGAGGCCGGAGGCCAGCTGCGGCGGCGCGGCGCCGTGAGCAGCCGACACGGCGGCCTCGTCGAGCTCTACCAGGCGTGGCTCGCCTTGATTGGCCGGGTATGCATGCGGCGCACGCGCTTCGATCCGCTGCACGAAGCCGCCACCGAGCAGAGACTGTTCGATGCGCTCCCGCGCCTGGCCCGCGACGCTGCGGCGCTGGGAGAGGCCGCTGTCGTCATCCCGCGCGACGCGGGTCGGCTGGAAGTCTC
>JASHYG010000060.1 GCA_030043215.1 Gammaproteobacteria bacterium | reverse complement strand
ATGATGGGCACGAAGCGGGTCAGCACGACCGTCATGCCGCCGTAGCGCTTGAAGAAATCCTCCGTCCGGCGCAGATGCTCGACACGCAGCAGGCGATAGCGGCCCGTGAATGCCCGCGGGCCGACGATGCGGCCGGCGGCGTAATTGACGGTGTTGCCGAGCACGGCGGCTGCCGCAAGCAGCGCCCAGGTGAACGGTGCGGTGAGCGTATGACTCGCATCGGCCGCGGCGAGCGCGCCGGTCGCAAAGAGCAGCGAGTCGCCGGGCAGGAACGGAGTGACGACGAGTCCCGTCTCGGCGAAGATGATGGCGAACAGGACGGCGTAGATGGCCGTGTGATACTGAGCGGTGAGCGCCGCGAGATGGCGGTCGATGTGCAGCACCACGTCGAGCAGCCGCAGTGCCACATCGAGGAGCCCGTGCATCAGGGTACGGGGGCCATCGCCAGCGAGTGACCAGAGGCGCGCCCGCGGGGGGCACGCGCCCGGAGCGCATGGAGAGCGATCCGCACCTCGGCGTCGCGGCGCGTGAGCGGAATGCCCTCCGCGAGCTCAGCCGGCTCCGCGGCATGCTCGACGATCAAATCAGGCAGGATGCCCTTCCCGTCGATGGACACGCCGGACGGCGTGAAGTAGCGCGAGGTCGTGAGCTTCAGCGCGCCGCGCGACAGCGGCATGACGGTCTGCACCGTACCCTTGCCGTAGGTGCGCTCGCCGATGATCTCGGCCCGTCCATGATCCTTGAGCGCCCCCGCAACGATCTCCGCGGCCGACGCAGTGCCCTGGTCCACCAGCACGACCATCGGTGCGCCGCGGAGGACATCGCCGGGAGTGGCGTCCATCCGGAATCGAGCATCGGCCGTGCGGCCGTCCGCCGTCACGATCACTCCGTGGTCCAGGAAGGCATCCGCGACCGCGACGCCGGACTCGAGCACGCCGCCCGGATTGTTTCTCAAATCGAGCACGAGACCCCTCAATCCGCGGGGATTGTCTCGCTTGAGAGACGTTATCGCACCATCCAGGTCCTGCGGCGTCGTCTCGCTGAACCCCGTGATCCGCACATAGCCGTAGCCCGGCGCGAGCGTCTGCTGCGCGACGCTGTGGATGGCCACCTCCGCCCGGCGCAGCGAGTAGACCTTCACCTCCCCGGTACCGGGCCGGCGGACCGTGAGCCGCACCGTCGTGCCGGCTTCCCCACGCATTCCCTCGATCGCGCCGGCCGCATCCGAGCCCACGTCGATTCCATCGATCTGGGAGATGAGATCGCCGGCCTTGATGCCCGCGAGAGCCGCCGGTGAGCCCTCGATCGGATGCAGGATCTTCACGGCGGAGCCGTCGGCGGCGACCTCGATGCCGACGCCGGGATACGAGCCCATCGTGCTCAGCCGGATCTGCTCGAATTCCTGGTTGTCGAGGAACGCGGAGTGCGAATCGAGTCCGCCCACCATCCCGCGGATCGCATTCTCCACCAGCTTGTGGTCACTCTCCTCGTCCACGTACTCGCGCTTGATGCGCGCGTACACCTCGGCGAAGAGGCGCGCGTCCTGCCAGGGCAACGCGTCCGCAGAGCGTGCGCCCGGCGAACCCGCCTGTCTCTCGGCGAGCGCGCTCGCCGCCAAGGCTCCGGAGACCCCGATCACGATCCCTGCGACGAGAGCGACCAGCGTATGCGACCGCATCGACATAGTCTGAGGACTCCCCGAGCCCGAATGATCGTCGATCATACCGTGCGAGACCGCCGGTCAGCGGGATGGCGCGGCGGCGAGCACGGCGCCGGGAGGCCTCGCGGGAAGACATAATCCTTCGACTCGGCCGTGCGATCGTTGAGCCAGTTGGCATTTCGGCGGACGGCCCGGCGCGCGGCTCACGGCCGAGCGCGCGGCTCACGGTCGAGCGTGCGACTCACGGCCCCGGCGCCGCGGCTTTGAACCACGGCCGAGGGTCGATCGGCCGGTCGCCTTTGCGGATCTCGAAATACAGCTCCGGACGGGGGCTGCCGCCGCTGTCGCCGGCTGCCGCGATGGCATCGCCCGCTGCGACCGCATCGCCGACCTTCTTGTAGAGGCGCTCGTTGTGGCCGTAGAGACTCAAATATCCGTCCCCATGGTCGATGACCATGAGCAGCCCGAGGCCCGGAAGCCAGTCGGCGAAGATGACTCGTCCCTGGTACACCGCTCTTACCTCAGCGCCCCGCGCGGTGTCGATGAGCAAACCGTCCCACTTGAGTCCTCCGGCCCGATCCTGACCGAAGCTCGCCGCGATCCGGCCGGCGACCGGCCAGGTGAGCTCTCCGCGCAGCCGCGAGAAGGCATCGGTGCCGGAGGGGACCGCGGGGATGGCGCGCCGCAGCCGGCGCAGCAGAGTCGCGAGGCCGGCGCGCTCCTGCTGCAGGCGCTGCAGCTGCTGCGCCCGCGTGCGGGACTGCGCCTCGAGGCTCGTGAGAGCCGCCAGGCGCTTCGAGCGCGCATCCTCGAGCTGTCCCAGCGCCGCGCTCTGCTGCGATTCGAGGCCTGCGAGGCGTTGCTCCTCGCCGGCGAGCTGGGCGTCGAGCGCATCGAGCTGCCGCACGTTCGCGGCGATGCGGGCCAGCTCGTCCGCGCGGGCGCGCCCGAAGTAGCTGTAGTAGGCGAGCATGCGGCCGGCGCGCGCCGGATCCTGCTGGTTGAGCAGCAGCTTCAAGGGCTCGTCGCGCCCGATGAGGTAGGCCGCCCGCAACTCCCCGGCGAGGGCGGTGCGCTCGGCGGCGATCTGCGACTGGAGCTGCCGCTTCTGGGCGGCGAGCTGCGCGCGCCGCTGCGCGCGCTCGGCACGCTCGCCCTGCAGCTGATCCAGGGCCCCGCGGGCCGCGCCCACGGCAAGCTCGGCGCTCTTGAGCTCGCGCGTCATCCGGTCCACCTCGGCCTGGCCGCGGCTCTCCCGCTTGTGAATGCGGGCGATCTCGGCCTGCACGGCCTTGAGCTGCGCTTCGGTCTGCGCGCGCTTCGGCGTTGCGGCGGCCGCGGGCAGGATGCAGAGCACCGCCGCGGCCGCGCCGGCGGCGAGTGCCGCCAAGCGGCGCATGTCATGCATGCTCGCTATACTACGCCCCCTTTTTTGGCAGGCTTCGCGGCCATCGGCATATGGATAGGCTCATCGAGTACACCGCCCATCACCCGCTGCTCGTCCTGGCGGCCGCCGTGGCGGCCGCGCTGGTCGTCGCGTACGAGGCGTATCTTCGCTTCCAGAGCGCGGCGGCGATCTCGCCGCAGCAGCTCATCCGGCTGATGAATCAAGGGGCCCTGGTCCTCGACATTCGTCCCGCGGATCAATATGCGGCCGGACACATCAGCGGCGCGCGACAGCTGCCGTCGGACCAGATCGCCCAGGCCGGCGACACGCTCAAAAAGCACAAGGAGAAGCCGGTGGTAGTGTACTGTGACGCCGAGTCTCTCGCCGCGTCGGCGGTTCGCCGGCTCACGGCCCAGGGTTTCACCAAGGCCTTCAGCCTGCGGGGCGGGTTGCCGGCCTGGCGCGCAGAGAACCTGCCGCTCGCGAAGACCTGACAGGTCAGGACGCGCTCGAGCCATGTCCCAGGCGCAAGTGGTGATGTACGCGACGAGCTGGTGCCCGTACTGCGCGCGCGCGCGCCGGCTGCTCGAGGAGAAGGGAGCAGCGTACACGGAGATCGACATCGAGGCCGAGCCGCAGGCTCGGGAGGAGATGATCCGGCGCAGCGGCGGCCGTCGAACGGTGCCCCAGATCTTCATCGGCGATACCCACGTCGGAGGCTCCGACGACCTGCAGGCGCTCGACGCATCGGGCGGCCTCGAGCGGCTGCTCGAGGCAGGCCCGCAGACATTGAGGAGTTGATCGCATGGCCATCCTATCGAGCGACGGTGGCGCTCCGGCCGCCAGCCCCGGGAGCGATGAGCAGAGCGGACCACAGCTCTCGCTGCAGGCCGTCTATCTCAAGGACTGCTCGTACGAGGCCCCGAACGGTCCGCGGCTCGACGGCGCCTGGAATCCGCAGATCAGTCTCGACCTGCACACGGGCGTCAGTCCGCTCGGCTCCGATCTGCGGGAGATCGTCCTCACGATCACCGTGTCCGCCAAGCAGAACGACGTGACGCTGTTCCTCGTGGAAGTGAAGCAGGCGGGCGCCTTCGTGATGCGCAACATGTCCGATGACGACGTGCGCCGGGCGATCGGCAGCGTCTGCCCGAACGTGCTGTTCCCGTATGCGCGAGCCGCCGTCTCGCACCTCGTCATGCAGGGAGGCTTCCCGCAATTCCTGCTGCCTCCGGTGAACTTCGACGCGCTGTACACGCGGTCGCTGGCGGAGCAGCAGCAACCGACGGCCACGAAGAACTGAGGGGCCGGCCCCGCTCGGCTCAATCTCGTGGCAGCGGACAAAAGGCACGCGGCGCCGATCGCCGTGCTCGGCGCGGGCTCCTGGGGAACCGCGCTCGCGATCCATTTCGCCCGCAGCGGCAAGCCCACGCGCCTCTGGGGACGAGATCCTGCGCGCATGGCGACGCTGGTCGAGGGGCGATCCAACGAGCGATACCTGCCCGGTGGGGCCTTCCCCGATGCGCTCAGGACCGGCTCGGACCTCGCCGCAGCGATCCGCGGCGCGCTCGACTTGCTGCTCGTCGTGCCGAGCCAGGGATTCCGCGCGCTGCTCGAGGAGCTGGCGCCGCACCTCGACCCCGCCATGCGCGTCGCCTGGGCCACGAAGGGTTTCGAGTCCGAGAGCGGCAAGCTGCCTCATCAGGTCGCCCGCGAGATCCTCGGTCCGGACCGCTCGATCGCGGTCCTCTCCGGGCCGACCTTCGCGCGGGAGGTCGGCGCGGGATTGCCGACCGCGATGACCGTCGCCTCGCCGGACGCCGCCCTGGCGGCGGCGCTCGCGCGCGACCTCTCGTCGGCGAACTTTCGCGCCTACATCTCCACGGACATCGTCGGAGTCGAGGTCGGCGGCGCCGTGAAGAATGTGCTCGCCGTCGGCGCGGGGCTCTCGGACGGGCTCGGCTTCGGCGCGAACACTCGAGTCGCGCTCATCACGCGCGGGCTCGTCGAGATGACGCGCCTGGGAACGGCGCTTGGCGCGAGGAAGGAGACTTTCATGGGCCTCGCGGGCCTCGGCGATCTGGTCCTGAGCTGCACGGACGACCAGTCGCGCA
>JASHYG010000059.1 GCA_030043215.1 Gammaproteobacteria bacterium | reverse complement strand
ACGGACGAGGCGTGGCAGAGCCGGGTGCAGTGATCGACGTTGTTCGACCCGAAGCCCGTCCGCACCAGCTTCTGGAACAGGTAGGCTTCCTCGTTCGATCCCTTGGCCGAGCCAAAGCCGGCAAGCGCCTTGCTCCCCTTGGCATCGCGGATGGCCTGCAGCCCGCCGGCGGCGCGAGCGAGCGCCTCGTCCCAAGTCGCCGGACGAAAGTGCGTCCAGGGATTCGCAGGATCGACCTGATCGTTCGGGCTCTTGCCAACGTGATCGAGCCGGATCAGCGGCTGCGTCAGGCGGTGCGGGTGGTGGATGTAGTCGAAGCCGAAGCGGCCCTTCACGCAGAGCCGGTTGTGGTTGGCCGGACCGTCGCGTCCCTCGGCGTAGATGACCTTCTCGTTCTTCACCTTGTAGGAGACCTGGCAGCCGACACCGCAGTAGGGACAGAGCGAGTTGACCTCGCGGTCCGGAAAGACGACGCGGGTTTGCTCCTGATCGAGGTAGGCCGCGGGCATGAGAGCGCCCGTCGGGCAAGCCTGCACGCATTCGCCGCAGGCGACGCAGGTCGACTGGCCCATCGGGTCGTCGAAGTCGAACACGACCTTCGAGCCATGGCCGCGATAGGCCATGCCGATCACGTCATTGACCTGAACCTCGCGGCAGGCGCGCACGCACAGATTGCACTGGATGCAGGCGTCGAGATTGACTCGCATCGCCGGATGGCTCGCGTCGGGCTGCCAGCGCTCGGCGGCGGGGAAGCGGCTCGCCGTCGTCTGGACGAAGTCGGCCTCGCTCCAGAAGTGCGAGGTGGGGTCGTGGGAAGTGGCCCGCGCCGGCTGATCGGCGACGAGCAGCTCGATCACCATGGCGCGCGCCTGCGACGCCCGCTCGGTCGCCGTCTTCACCTTCATGCCCGGAGCGGGCATGCGCCGGCACGATGCGGCGAGCACTCGCTCGCCCTCGATCTCGACCATGCAAGCGCGGCAGTTGCCGTCCGCCCGGTAATCCGGCGCCGGCTTGTGGCAGAGGTGCGGGATGTGGGTGCCCAGGCGCGCGGCGACCGCCCAAAGGGTCTCCCCGGGCCGGGCTTCCACGGTTCTGCCATCGAGCTCGAAAACGACAGCGGGAGCCGCCGGACTCTCGACGTCGCCGTGGCCGTTCGACTTTTCGCTGCTCATATCGCTCACCCGCCCATCGCCTGCCGCCTACTTCGCCGCGAGCCGTTGCGCAGGCGAGAACAACTCCGGGAAATATCGGATCACGCTCGTCAGGGGGTTCGATGCGGCCTGCCCGAGGCCGCAGATCGAGGCATCGCGCATGCACTGGGACAGCTCGCCGAGGAGCGCCGTGTCCCAGACGCCCCGCTCCATCAGCATCCGCGCCTTCTGCGTGCCGACCCGGCACGGCGTGCACTGGCCGCAGGACTCATCCTCGAAGAAGCGCATCAGATTGAGCGCCGCGCCGCGCACATCGTCTTGGTCGGACATCACGATCACCGCCGCCGAGCCGATGAAGCACCCATACTTCTCGAGCGTGCCGAAATCGAGCGGAATGTCGCTCATCGATGCCGGAAGGATCCCTCCAGAGGCCCCGCCCGGCAAGTAAGCCGCAAGCGTGTGGCCCTCGCTCATGCCGCCGCAGAACTCATCGATCAGCTCCCGGACCGTCACTCCGGCAGGCACGATCTTCACCCCCGGCTCCTTCACGCGCCCGGAAACCGAATACGAGCGCAGGCCGAAGCGGCCGTTGCGCCCGTGACTCTTCCACCAGCCCGCTCCGCGCTCGATCAGGTCGCGTACCCAGAACAGCGTCTCGACGTTGTTGATGAGCGTCGGGCGGCCGAACAGGCCGACCTGGAACGGGTACGGAGGCTTGTGGCGCGGCAGGCCGCGCTTGCCCTCGAGGGATTCGAGGAGGGAGGATTCCTCGCCGCAGATGTACGCGCCGGCCCCGCGGCGCAGATGGAGCGTGGGACCGCCCGGGGGGAGCTTCGCGATCTCGTCGGCCAGGATCTGGCGCGAGATCGGATACTCGTCGCGGATGTAGAGGTAGATCTCCGGCGCCTCGACCACGTGGGCCCCGATCAGCGTGCCCTCGAGGAAGCGGTGCGGGTCCGTGTTGAGGAAGTATTGATCCTTGAACGTTCCCGGCTCGCCTTCATCGCCGTTGACCGCCATCAGCCGCGGGCCGGGCTCGCCGCGCACGGAGCGCCACTTGCGCCCGGTCGGAAAGCCCGCGCCGCCAAGGCCCCGCAGCGCCCCGTCGTCCAGGACTCTCAGAACCTCATCTGCGGTGAGCGCGCCCGAGCGCAAGCGCTCGAGCGTCCGATATCCGCCCGCCTCGCGATAGGCGTCGTAGCCGATGTACGCCGGGATGTGCGGATGCGTGTCCCCGCGGCTCACCGCAGATTTGACGCTCGCAACGGTCGCGCGCCCGAGAAAGTGATGTCCGACCTCGACGGCCGGCGCGTGGTCGCACAGGCCGACGCACGGAGCACGTACGACGCGGACCCCCTCGCCGAGCTCGTGCCGGAGTGCGGCGAGCAGCGCCTCGCTCCCGAGCATCGCGCAGGTGAGGCTGTCACACACCCGTACGGTGAGCGAGGGGATATCCCGCGCCCCCTCCTTCACCACATCGAAATGAGCGTAGAACGTCGCCGTCTCGAACGCTTCGGCGAAGGCGAGACCCATTACGTCCGCGAGCGCGGCCAGGTGCGCGGCGGAGATCTGCCCGTACGTGTCCTGAATCCGGTGCAGGTATTCGATCAGCAAGTGACGATCCCGCGGGCCGCCCGCGAGAAGCGCCTCGATCGCCACCTTGGCGACGGGATCCACCTGCCGCCCCTTGGGCAACGGGCGCGCCCGTGCGCGCCCGCGGCCGGGGTGATCGAACTTTCGTACCCTGCCGATATCCTCGGCGCTCTCCCGATCGCTCATTCGCCCATCGTAGTCGAAGTCCCGCGCGGTGGGGGAATCGACTCCTCGGTTCAAGCTCCTCGCTCGCCCGGCGCGCCGGGGCCGGCCGGCTTGTCCGCAAGCCGGTGTGCTAGTCTCGGAGCGCCATCCCGGAGAGGTACCCCATGAACATCCATCTGTCCACCGGACCGCTGCTGGCGCTCATCGCAGGCATTCTCATCCTCCTCATGCCGCAGCTGCTCAATTTCATCGTCGCGATCTATCTGATCGTGTTCGGCGTGACGGGGCTCTTGAACCGGAGCACCTGGCACTCCAGGCTCCCCTGACCGGCGCGCCGCAAGGCCGCGAACATGACAGATCAGTCGCCACCCGGCGCCGCTTCCGGAGCTGGCGCCACGCCCGAGGTCGAGGCGACCGCCCATTCCGACCTCGCTTCCCAGCTCTGGATGATGGTGCGGGCCCTGTGGGCCTCGCCCGTGCGCAACACGCTCTTTGTCCTCGCGGGCGGAGTCTTCCTCGTCGTTGCGGCGACGGCTTACGGCCAGATCCGCCTCAACCGCTGGAACAGTCCGTTCTACGACGCCCTGTCGCACCGCGACCTCAGAGGGTTTCTGACGCAGCTCGGAGTCTTCGTCGTCATCGCAGGAGCGCTCCTGGTGCTCAACGTCGCGCAGCGGTGGCTCGGCGAGATGCTGAAACTCAAGCTCCGCCAGGGCCTCGTCCACGACCTCATCGAGGACTGGATGCTCCCGCGCCGCGCCTTCCACCTCGCGCATGCGGGACCGATCGGCGTCAATCCCGACCAGCGCATGCACGAGGATGCGCGCCATCTCACCGAGCTTTCCGGGGATCTCGGCATCGGACTGCTGCAGGCCTCGATGCTGCTCGCGGCATTTGTCGGCGTGCTGTGGAGCCTCTCGAGCGCATTCAGCGCCCGCATCGGCGGGCACGTCGTCTCGATGCCGGGCTACATGGTCTGGGCGGCTGTCTTCTACGCAGGCTCCGCGTCGCTCCTCTCCTACTGGGCGGGGCGCGGCCTCATCGCCCGCAACGCGGAGCGCTACGCCCGCGAGGCGGCCCTGCGCTTCTCGCTCGTGCGCGTCAACGAGCATATCGACGCCATTGCGCTCGCGGGCGGCGAGGCCGACGAGGCGCGGCACCTCGAGCTGGATCTCGCGCAGGTGCTCACCGCCATGCGGGCTCTCGTGACGGGTCTCACCCAGCTCACCTGGATCACCGCCGGCTACGGCTGGTTCACGATCGTCGCGCCGATCCTCGCCGCGGCGCCACTTTATTTCGCAGGCGACCTGTCCTTCGGCGGGCTCATGATGGCGGCGGGCGCCTTCAATCAGGTCCAGTCCTCGCTGCGCTGGTTCGTCGATAATTTCAGCACCATCGCCGATTGGCGCGCGACCCTGCTGCGGGTGGCGAACTTCCGGAGCGCGGTGCTCACCACCGACGAGCTGCACCGCTCCGAGAGCCGGATCAACCTTCTCGAGGGCGCTCCGGGGCGCATCTCTCTCGACCACCTGGAGATCGCCTCTCCGGGCGGCTGCACGAAGCTCAAGGAGCAGAGCATCGAGCTCGAGCCCGGCGAGCGCGTCCTCGTCCTCGGAGAGCAGGGCGCGGGCAAGACGCTGCTCTTTCGCGCGTTCGCGGGCCTCTGGCCGTGGGGTGCCGGGCACATTGCGCGGCCGAAGGGGGAGGAGATCCTGTATGTGCCGCGCGCACCCTACATGCCCCCCGGCACCTTGCGGGAAGTGCTCGCATACCCGCGCGCGGTCGAGCGCTTCGGGGAGGCCGCCTTCGCCCACGCTCTCTCGCGGCTCGGCCTGGAGCGGCTCACGCCGGCGCTCGATCAGGCTCGCGGATGGGATCAAGCGTTGAGCACCGACGAGCAACAGGCTCTCGCCTTTGCCCGCATCGTGCTGCACGCGCCGGCGTGGGCGATCTTGGATGACGTCCTCGGCTCGCTCGACGGGCGGACGCTTGCGCGCGTGATCGACGTGCTCGCCCACGACCTGAAGGCGACGGGTGTCATTCATGTCGGCACCACGCGGACGCACGACAGCGTATTCACGCGCGTGCTGCATCTCACCACCGACCCCGCCACTCGCCGGCTCTCCCGGAGCCGCCCCCTCGGGGGAGCCGCCATGCAGCCGGGCTGACGCGCTGCAGAGGAGACCACGCGGCTTGAGAGTCCAGCTTATGTGGATTGCGGCGATCGCAGTCGGCTGCGCCCGCGCCGCCGACGTGCCGCCGCGTCCGCTCGACTCCATCGACCAGCGCGTGCAGCCGTGCATGGCCTGCCATGGCGAGAGAGGTCAGGCAAGAAGGGACGGCTACTACCCGCGCATCGCCGGCAAGCCGGCCGGGTACCTGCTCAACCAGCTGCGCGGCTTTCGAGACGGCCGCCGCCATTTTGCGATGATGACCTACCTCGTCGCTCTGCAAAGCGACACCTACCTGCGCGAGATGGCCGAGTAT
>JASHYG010000058.1 GCA_030043215.1 Gammaproteobacteria bacterium | reverse complement strand
GTACGGCATACCCTGCGCACTGCCGTACAACGCGGGTAACGCGCATCAGAAGGGCATCGAATTGGAGTCGCAGCTGCGCTTCGGCGGCTTCCAGGCCGACGCCTCGCTCAGCTACATCGACTTCAACTACGTGAGCCTCAATCCCCTCACGGGCATCATGCTCGACATGATCACGCCGAATCTCTTGAAGTGGGAGGGCAACGCAGGCGTGCAGTACACGTACTCGCTGCCGGCCGGCTCCCTGACGGCGCGTCTCGATGCGAGCGCTCGCAGCTATACCTACACGTACGCGGTGAATGGTCCCTACAGTTACATCGGCGGCTACGCCACCTACAACGCCCACCTCACCTGGGAGCCGCCGAAGGGCAACTGGCAGGTCATCCTGAGTGCCATCAACCTGACCGACAAGCGGTACTGGCAGAACGTGTTCGACCTCGTTCCAGTCGGTGCCGGCACTGTGGACGGCGTTCCCTCCGCGCCGCTGGAGGTCGACCTCGAGGTCAAGCACACGATGCAGTGAGGCCGGGGGCTTCGACCGCGCGCCTGGTGCACCGCGCTCAGCTCGGACCCAGGCGCTCCTCCAGGTACGCGACGACCCGATCGAGCGCGATGCGCTCCTGCCGCGCCGTATCCCGGTCCCGCACGGTCACGGTCTGGTCCTGCACCGTCTGCCCGTCGATGGTGAAGCAGTAGGGGCAGCCTGCCTCGTCCATGCGCGCGTAGCGCTTACCGATCGCCTGCTTCGCGTCGTGCTCGATGAGGCCGCGCCGCCAGAAGCGGCGCCGCACCTCGGCGTGGAGCCTCTCGCTGATCTCGGGCAGACCCTCCTTGTTGACGAGCGGAAAGATCGCCGCCTTGATCGGCGCAAGCCGCGGGGAGAGCAGCAGCAGCTCGGGGCTCGCACGCGCCGGGTCCTCCGTGTACGCCTCGCACAGCACGGCGAGCACTCCGCGGTCGAGTCCTGCGGCGGGCTCGATGACGTGGGGCAGATATCGCTCCCCCTTGTGCGCGCCGTTCGGCAGGAGCTCGCCGCGCTCCGCATCGAAGTACTCGAGCGACGCCCTCGAGTGCTTCTGGTGCTGCGCAAGATCGAAGTTGGAACGATGCGCAATCCCTTCGAGCTCGCCGAATCCGGGGGCCGTGAACGGGAAGCGGTATTCCACGTCGCTGGTGCCCGCGCCGTCGCGCGCGTAGTGCGCGAGCTCGTCCTGCCCATGCTCGCGAAGCTGCAGGCTCTCGCCAGCGAGGCCTAGGCTCCGCCACCAGCGCATCCGCTCCTCGCGCCAGAAGGCGTACCACTCGCGCGCCTCATCCGGGTGGCAGAAGAACTCCATCTCCATCTGCTCGAACTCGCGGCTACGGAACGTGAAATTCCGCGGCGTCACCTCGTTGCGGAATGCCTTGCCGACCTGGGCGATGCCAAACGGCACCTTCACGCGCGTCGTGTCGACGACGTTCTTGAACTGCACGAAGATGCCTTGCGCGGTCTCGGGGCGAAGGTAAGCCACGTCATCCTCCGTGGCGGTCGCCCCGACGTAGGTCTTGAACATCAGATTGAAGGCGCGCGGCTCGGTGAGGCTGCCGGGCTTGTCGGCATCGGGAGCGACGACACGGCTCCAATCGGCGCGCGGAACACTCGCGAGGGTGACGACTTGCACCGCGCCGAATGCCTTCTCCGCCTTCTTCCTTTGCCGCGCCTCACTCGGGGTGTCGGGCACGAAGGCGTAGAGCGGCCGGCCCTGCGCCTCGCCGCCCGCGGGCCCATAGACCAGCACGTGATCGAACCGGTACCGCTGCTTCGTCTCGCGGCAGTCCACCATCGGATCGCTGAACCCCGCGATGTGGCCGCTCGCCTCCCAGACCTTCGGGTGCTGGATGATGCTGGTGTCGAGCGGCACCACGCGGACCGGCTCGCCGTTCGGTCCGGGCCGGCCGCCGCATGGGTTGAGCACGACGTCTTCCCACCAGGCATCGCGCAGATTCTTCTTCAGCTGCGCGCCGAGCGGACCGTAGTCCCAGAACCCGTTGATCCCACCATAGAGCTCGGAGGCCTGGTAGATGAAGCCGCGGCGCTTGGCGAGCGCCATGATCTTGTCCATCGACTTGCTGGGCACGGGCGATACTCTCGGAAGGCGGGCCACGCGAGGCGCGCTAGGCTAACTCATCCGGGCAGCCGGATGCAGCCCTCGTCAGGCGCTCTGCGCATCGAAGGCGCGCGCGAGCAAGCTCTTGTCCGCCCTCAGCAGGTGCTTCGCCACGCGGTGCGAGGGCGTGTGGGGCAGCGATTCCGCCACGGCGACGAACCGCGGTACCTTCATCGGCGCGAGCCGGCCGCGGCACCACTCGATGAGCTCGCGGGGCGCCACTGCCCCCGGCTCCCGCGCCACCACCACCACCAGGATCTCCTCCTCCCCGAGCTCGGAGGGCACGCCGATCGCGGCGGCCTCCGCGACGGCCGGATGCTCGGTGATGATCCGATCGAGCTCCGCGCCTGCAATGTTCTCGCCGCGGCGGCGGATGATGTCCTTCTTGCGGGCGACGAAGTAGAAGTAGCCGTCCTCATCGCGCCGCACGATGTCGCCCGTGAGGAATCCTCCATCGCGGAACGCAGCGGCCGTCTGCTCGGGGTCGTCGAGGTACTCCTTGAACATCATCGGTGTGCGCACCACGAGCTCCCCCGCTTCCCCC
>JASHYG010000057.1 GCA_030043215.1 Gammaproteobacteria bacterium | reverse complement strand
GGGATGATGTCCACGCGCTCGCCGGCGATCTCGTTCGACACCGCCTGCACGCGCGAGCCCCGCATCCCGACACAGGCGCCCACCGGATCGATGCGGGGATCGTTGCTGCGCACCGCGATCTTGGCGCGCACGCCGGGATCGCGCGCGGCGCCGAGGATCTGGATCAGCCCCTGGCCGACCTCCGGCACCTCGAGCTTGAACAGCTCGATCAGGAACTCGGGCGCGGTGCGCGTGAGGAACAGCTGCGGGCCGCGGGGCTCCGAGCGCACCTCCTTGAGGAACGCCTTGATGCGGTCCTGGGGCTTCGCCTGCTCCCGCGGGATCATGTCGGTCCGCGGGATGAACCCTTCGGCGTTGCTGCCCAGATCGACGTAGATGCCGTTGCGATCGACGCGCTTGACCACGCCGCTCACGAGCTGGCCCACGCGATCCTTGTACGCGTCCACGACCTGGGCGCGCTCGGCCTCGCGCACCTTCTGCACGATGACCTGCTTCGCCTGCTGCGCAGCGATGCGCCCGAACCCCACCGACTCCATCGGCTCCTCGACGAAGCCGCCGGGCTCGGTCTTGGGATCGAGGTCACGGGCATCGTCGAGGCGCAACTCCCGCTCGGGGGCCTCGAGCTCGGTCGAGTCGTCCGCGAAGACTTTCCAGCGGCGGTAGGTCTCGTAGTCGCCGCTCTTGCGGTCGATGGCGACGCGCACGTCCCATTCCTCCCCGTGCTTCTTGCGCGTGGCGGACGCGAGCGCGGCTTCGAGCGCCTCGAAGATCACCTCTTTATCGACACCCTTCTCGTTCGAGACGGCGTCGACCACCATCAAGATTTCCTTGTTCACAATGACCTCGTCAGTTCACAACGGCGCCAGCCGGGCTTTCCCGATCTCGCGGAACGGCACGCTCACTCGCTCGCGATCCACCTCCAGGGCGATCCCCTCGTCCGTCACCGACTGCAGCAGGCCCGTGTAGCGCCGCCGCCCTTCCCGCGGCGCCGCGAGCTCCACGAGCACGCGCGAGCCCACGAAGCGGTCGAAGTGCGCGCGGCTGCGCAGCACCCGGTCCTCGCCCGGGGAGGACATCTCGAGCGTGTAGGCCGCAGGAATGGGATCCTCGACATCGAGCAGCGCGGAAACCTCGCGGCTCGCGTGCTCGCAATCGTTGAGACCGACGCCTTCGGGCTTATCTATGAAAATCCGCAGCGCCCCGTGCCCCCCGGCCGGGGTGTATTCCAAGTTGACCAGCTCGTACCCCAGTTGAGCCAGCAACGGCTCGATGAGGGCGATGAGCCGCTCGCGCAAGGCCGCCGCCATGAGCTCGACCTCCCGCTACAAATGAAAATGGGCCCTAAGGCCCACCTCCACTCGAGCACCTCGCACATGGCCCCGGGGGCCCCCAAAAAAGAAAAGCCCCTCGGGGGGCCTTTCCACCATCCAGCACTCGGCGGTCCTTCGAGCGGCCGCCGGCGGGGTTCGAGGTGCCGACACCCCACCCACCGAGGGCGCGCATTCTACGGCAGCCGGTGAAGTGCGTAAACCTATGTTTGTTGCAGAGCGGCGGATTTCCCGGTCGGCGAGGCTCTACGGACCCAGGATCCCGTTGTATTTTAACATGATACGGAGGCGACGGCCGACGAGCGGGCGCGGCGGCCCGGGCCCTGCGCCTCAGCGCTCGATCTTGAGCTCGCCGAACGACACGCCGAGGTCCCATCCGTGACCCGTGCCGGAGAGCGCGAGGGAGACCGCCCCCTTGGTCACGACCAGGACCTGGCCTGAGTTGACCGCACCGGCGTGCGCCTGCGCGTCCACATAGGATCCAAGAAGGTCGCTGAGGCTCGCGACGGGAGAGAACTCACCGTGGCCGGACTCGACGGACTTACCCACGGTGGGTCCGCCCCCCTTGGCGATGAGCCGCACTCGCATCGAGCGGCCGTCGGAGCAGCGTATCGTGCCTTCGCCGGTCGACCTCGCGTAGAACGCCGACCAGCCCTGCATCGTGAACGCCATGGTGCACTTGAGCCCGTCCGCCCGGGCCGCCGATGCGCCGAGGCCAGTCAGGGCCGAGGCGAGCAGGGCTGCCGTCATCGTCTTGCGCATGGGTGACCTCGACATCGGCTCTTGCCCGGCCGCTCGCGCCCGGCCGCTCTTGCCCGGCCGGCTCAGGCGGTCGCCTTGAGAGGCTCCTCGATCATGCTCTCGGGCTCGCCGGTGTTGGTGAGCACCGCCTGCTTGCGCAGAAAGCCGAGGATGCCGGATCCTCTTCCGCCCATTCCGGAGAACTTGAAGGACTCCCACTCGGCGACGCCGAAGCCCGCGAACGTGAGGAAGGTGTCCTGCACGCTCACCACGCCCGCATCGATCCGGTCGGCGATGCGGCGGGCCTCCTCCTCGGTGCCGCCGATCACGGCGGCGGACAATCCGTAGTAGGTGTCGTTCGCGAGCCGCACGGCCTCGTCCTCCGTCCGGAATCTCATCACCGGCATCACGGGGCCGAAGGTCTCATCCCGCATGACCTTCATGTCGTGGTTCACGTCGGTGAGCACGGTGGGACGCATGTACAGCCCGCCGCCGAGATTGAACGACTTGCCTCCCGCGCGCAGCTGCGCGCCTTTCGCGAGCGCGTCGTCGATGTGCTCGTCCACGATGGTCGCCTGCCGCGCCGAGATGAAGGGGCCGATCTGCCCGCGCCTCACATCGGGATAGTTGAGCTCCACGCGTCCGGCCTCCCGCACGAGCAGCTCGACGAAGCGGTCGTGAACGGATTCGTGCACGTAGACCCGCTCGATGGAGAAGCACACCTGGCCGGTGCTCGTGACGGCCCCGCGCAGGACCGCGGTCGCGGCGCGCTCGAGGTCGGCGTTCTGCGTGATGACGACGGGATCCTTGCCTCCGAGCTCCAGCATCGCGGGAATGAACCGCGCGGCGCACGCTTCCGCGACCTTGCGGCCGTTCGGCACGCTGCCCGTGAAATTGACGATGTCCACGTGCTGAATGATCGATTGTCCGGTCTCGGCATCGCCGACCACGAACGTCAGCACATCGCGCAGCTCCGGGACCTCGCTGATCGTCTGCATCATCGGCTGCACGAAGCGCGGCGCGATCTCGCTCGGCTTGACGATCACCGCGCAGCCGGCGAAGAGGGCCGGCACCGCGTGCAAAGTCGAGAGCATGAGCGGGGCATTCCAGGGACCGATCACGCCGAGAAGCGGATACGGCCTGAGGTTGGTGTCGAAGTGGATCTGCGGCATGGGCGGGGATTT